>CALWWT010000059.1 GCA_944385325.1 uncultured Clostridia bacterium
GATGCTTACGAATACCTGATGACCATGTACGCCAGCAACGCCGGCAAGTCCGGCGGCGAGTTCTTCACCCCGGCGGATGTGTCGGAACTTCTGACCCGGCTGGGTACCGTGGGCAAGACCGAGGTGAACAAGGTCTATGACCCGGCCTGCGGTTCCGGCTCGCTGCTGCTGAAGGCGGTGAAGGTGCTGGGGCCGGATGCGGTGCGCAATGGCTTCTACGGTCAGGAAATCAACATCACCACCTACAACCTGTGCCGGATCAATATGTTTCTCCACGACATCGGCTTTGACAAGTTCGACATCGCCTGCGAGGACACCCTGACCAATCCCCAGCACTGGGACGACGAGCCCTTCGAGCTGATTGTCTCCAATCCGCCTTATTCCATCAAGTGGGAGGGAGATGCCAATCCGGTGCTGATCAACGACCCTCGTTTTTCTCCGGCGGGCGTGCTGGCACCCAAGAGCAAGGCAGACCTGGCCTTTATCATGCACAGCCTTTCCTGGCTGGCGGCTAACGGCACCGCCGCCATTGTCTGTTTCCCGGGCATCCTGTACCGAGGCGGAGCAGAGAAGAAAATCCGGCAGTATCTGGTGGACAACAACTTCATCGACTGCATTATCCAGCTGCCCAGCAACCTGTTCTTTGGTACGTCCATCGCCACCTGCATCATGGTGCTGAAGAAGAACAAGGCCGATAGTTGCATTCGCTTTGTTAATGCCACACAGGAGTGTGTCAAAGTAACGAACAACAATCGGATGACCGAAAAGAATATTCAGGCCATTGTGGATGCTTATGTCTCCCGGGAGGAAATGGCCCATTTTGCCCATACTGCCGAATATGCGGAGGTGGCGGCCCAGGATTATACCCTGTCCGTCAGCTCCTATGTGGAGATGAAAGATCAGCGGGAAGCCATCGATATTGACGCACTGAATGCCCAGATTGCCCAGATTGTGGCAAGGGAAGAAGTCCTGCGGGCGGAGATTGATAAGATCATTAGGGAGAGTGAGGAAAAATGATTTTGAAAGATAAACCACCGGTGTCTGATAATTTAATAAAAAAGCGTATCAACAGAATCGTGACCGAGCAATGTGGCTATGAGCAAAATGTTGCCGACGTTATTTCGAACCTGTACAGTTATATGCGTAGCAAAAAACTTCGTGGCGGATGTCATGCCCTCTCATCTGCTTTGTATGTCGCATTGTCAGAGTTGAACCAAAAGCCAGTCTTATGGATTGGCGAATGCCAACTGGAAGGAAAAAAGCCGTTTGATCATTCTTGGATTAGTATCGACAATCAGGTAATAGATTTGGCAATTTATGTACCGTTGACGGAAATGATCAATAGCGTATCAGGACCAGTTATTTTTGGAATTGATGCCGTCACTATGAAACCCTCTATGGTAACTTATGGACTGAATACTGGTTTGCCTTTGGATTTAGATACAGACCATGTTGTTCGTACACCATTTTTTGAGTATATGTCGAACTTTCCTATGCAGCGGGGTGGCCTTTGGTCTGTGGTTCAGCAGATTTTACCATCCCAAAACCAAACTTCGGCTGAAATCCTTGTTAAGAAATATGCGGATGTGCGGCGGAACCTGTGTGAGGTAACCCCGAATGAGTAGCGTGAAAAATCTTATTCAACAGCTTTGCCCAGATGGGGTGGAGTATAAATATCTCGAAGAAGTTGTTGACTTTACGGATGGATATCCGTTTAAAAGCGAAGATTTTACCGATAGTGGCAGTTATCAAGTTATAAAAATTACAGATATTTTTGATGGACAAATTAACATAGGGAAAGCTTATGTAAATAAGCTGCCAGAAAAGTTAAAAAGGAAGCAACAACTAACAGGCGGAGAAATTGTTGTTGCTATGTCTGGTTCCACAGGGAAAAGCGGGTACAATACCCTAAAAAATGTAGTGGTCAACCAGCGTATTGCTATTTTAAGAAACACCAATAAGATTGACAATGGTTTTCTAAAACATTTGTTGATAAATAGTACTTTTGAAGACTATTGTTTCAAAAATGGAACTGGACCGCAAAATAATATTAGTAAGTCGTTAATGTTGAAGTACAGTATCCCTCTCCCTCCACTAGAAGTCCAACAGGAAATTGTCCGAATTTTGGACCAGTTTACAGAACTCACCGCAGAACTCACCGCAGAACTCACCGCAAGAAAAAAACAGTATGCGTATTATCGGGATAAGTTGCTGACTCAAGGAAAAAGTGTAACCTGGATGACACTTGGTGAGATCGGAAACGTTTCTATGTGCAAACGGATTATGAAGTCTGAGACAAGTGGTGAAGGTGATGTCCCTTTTTTCAAAATTGGAACATTTGGAAAAGAAGCAGATGCATATATCACTCGAGAAAAATTTGAAGAATACCGTAATAAGTACTCATTCCCGAAAAAAGGCGATGTGTTAATTTCTGCAGCAGGGACGATAGGAAGAACCGTAATTTATGACGGAGAACCAGCCTATTTTCAAGATTCAAATATTGTGTGGCTGGATAATGATGAAAGCAAGGTTCTGAATAGATATTTGTTCTACTATTATCAGTTACAACCTTGGGCAGTTTCTACAGGGGGAACGATTGCAAGGCTGTACAATGACAATATTAGCAAAGCCAGAATTGCAGTACCATCCCTTGAAGAACAACGCCGCATCGTCTCCATCCTCGACCGCTTCGACGCCCTCTGCAACGACCTGTCCAGCGGCCTGCCTGCGGAGATCAAAGCCAGACAGAAGCAGTATAAATATTACCGGGACAAGTTGTTAACTTTCCAAGAAATGAAAGTTAAATAGAGATTAGGAGGAAGAAAAATGATTCAGAAGGTAGATTTCCTAAAAGCAATGTTTAACATGAAAGAGGATATGCTTGGTTTGGTTGAGTTTCACCCAATGCGGTGGGGATTTTACGATTTCCTGGAAAAATCGGGTATGAGCAAGTCTGAATATGAGGAGTTTGTAAAGAAACTATATAGGGAAGAACTTATCGATATTGACCTCTGTGGTTATAAAGAGTTGGATCACGCTGTTATCGTTCCTAAAACGGCCGCTGCGGAATATATTGCGAATGCTAGTAAACAGCCGATTGGCTTTCATGGATGAGATTATATGTCAATGTTTAACCTTATTGCCGCCACAACGGAAAACACCGTGGTCACCGCCTACGAGCCGGTGAAAAACCGCTCCGATAGCTACCAGAGCGAGGCGGCGCTGGAGCAGGAATTCATCCGGCAGCTGACCCAGCAGGGCTATGACTACCTGAACATCCACCAGGAGGCTGACCTGATTGCAAACCTGCGCCGACAGCTGGAGGCGTTGAACAGCTACCAATTTACCGACAGCGAGTGGCAGCGGTTCTTTTCCGATTCCATTGCCAATCCCAACGACCACATTCTGGAAAAGACCCGGAAAATCCAGGAGGATTTTGTCCAGGTGCTCCGCCGGGATGACGGCACTACCAAAAATATCTCCCTGATTTTGAAGGGGAAGAATGTCTATAACAACCGCCTGCAGGTCATCAATCAGTACGAAATCAGCAAAGACCAGGGCGCCCGGCATGATAACCGCTACGATGTTACCATCCTGGTCAACGGCCTGCCCCTGGTACATATTGAGCTGAAGCGCCGGGGCGTGGCCATTCGGGAGGCCTTCAACCAGATCAACCGCTACCAGCGTGACTCCTTCTGGGCAGGCTGCGGCCTTTTCGAGTATGTCCAGATTTTCGTCATCTCCAACGGCACCAATACCAAGTACTACTCCAACTCCA
>CALWWT010000060.1 GCA_944385325.1 uncultured Clostridia bacterium
ACTGTGTGGTTTGCAAAGCAAACCGTGCGCCGCCCTGGACCTGCAAGCCTTTGAAAAGGCTTGAGCGAAACTTTCTTGATATGACCGCCCCCACATTGTGCGGAAAATAAACGCGCACCATCTGCCCGTCGCGTTCGCTTGTGTTGTTTTGCGCATAATTCCTTTGCGTCAAGCCGTGGTCGAAGCCGTGGAGTGCTGAGCACTATGGGCGTGGTAAAACGTCGGCAAACAGGCAGCGGCGACACGCCGCTCGGAACGCGGGCGATCAACGCGAACTGTCAGCCCGGACACCGGGTCGGGGTAAAAAGAAATATTTGCAAAGGGTTGACTTTTTCGCTTTAAAGCTTTATACTGTATACGTTCGACAATACGACAAAAATCCTGCGGTATCTTTTGGCTGCCGCGGGAGATAATAAAGGAAGATTGCAGGCTGGGCTTTCTGTCCGGCTGTCGAATCCGGCTTTCCGCAGCCGGATTCGATGTGAAAGGAGTTACCCGTATATGTCTATGAAAATTGTCCGCCATCTGCCTGAACCGCAGGAAATTCAGGCTCAGTTCCCGCTGACGCCCGAAATGACGGCGGCGAAATCCCAAAGGGATGCTGAAATCAAAAAGGTGTTTACCGGTGAGGATGACCGGATGGTTCTGGTCATCGGTCCGTGTTCCGCCGACCGGGAAGACGCGGTTTTGGAATATATCCGCCGGCTGTACCGTCTGCAGCAGCAGGTCGCGGACAAGATTCTGATCATCCCGCGCATTTATACCAATAAGCCGCGTACCACCGGTGATGGATACAAGGGGATGCTGCATCAGCCTGACCCGCTCCGGGAATCGGATATGCTTGCAGGTCTGGTTGCCATCCGAAGACTTCATACCACCGCTCTGGCTGAAACCGGGCTGACCTGTGCGGATGAGATGCTCTATCCGGAAAATTACGCGTTTTTGTCCGACCTGCTGGGATACCACGCAGTCGGCGCAAGGTCGGTCGAAAATCAGCAGCACCGGCTGGTCGCGTCGGGCGTCGACGTTCCGGTCGGGATGAAAAACCCGACTTCCGGTGATTTGAATGTCATGCTCAATTCGGTGACCGCCGCGCGTCACCGGCATACCTTCCTGTACCGGAACGCCGAGGTGCACACTACCGGCAACCCGCTTTGCCACGCGATTCTGCGCGGTTCGGTGGACGCTTACGGGCGCACCTGCCCCAACTACCACTATGAGGACCTCGCAAGGCTGCATGAACTCGCGGCTGACAGGGGAATGGAAGACCTCGGCGTCATTGTCGATGCCAACCATGCCAATTCCGGCAAACAGTACCTCCAGCAGATTCGTATCGCAAAAGAGGTGCTGCATTCCTGCCGGCATTCGGACAATATCCGCAAGATGGTCAAGGGGCTGATGATCGAAAGCTACCTTGAGGACGGCGCGCAGAAACCCGAGGAGGGTAAATTCGGCTGCTCGATTACCGATCCGTGCCTCGGCTGGGAGAAAACCGAACAGCTGATTCTGTCTCTTGCTGACCAGTGGTGAAATGATTGCGCGTGAATTGTGCGGTTGCTGATAAAAGCAGTCGTGCGAACAATCTCTTTACGTTGGTTGGTGGTCGAAGCTTTTAACTGCTGAGCTCTGGTTGGGAGATCGAAGCCCCGGCAAACAGTCCGCGGCGACACGCCGCCTGCCGCCGTTGACAAATTGTGACCTGAAGAGTATAATAAAATAAATATCCGACGAGATTGGACACGCCGTTTTGTCTGCAAAATGGCGCGATGATAGGAGTGTAAATTATGGCTATGGAAATGGTGCGGGTACTGCCCGATCCCGAAGCAATTAAAGTTCAGTATGGATTGACCAAAGAGTTCACCGAGAAAAAACAAAAACGTGACGCGGAAATCGCAAAGGTATTTACCGGTGAATCGGACAAGTTCCTGATGATTATCGGACCGTGTTCCGCTGACCGGGAAGACGCGGTTTTGGAATATATCCACCGTCTTGCCAAATTGCAGGAACAGGTCGCGGATAAGATTTTGATTATCCCTCGTATTTATACCAATAAACCCCGCACAACCGGCGACGGCTACAAGGGTATGCTGCATCAGCCCGACCCGACCAAGGATTCGGATATGCTCTCCGGTCTGCTGGCGATCCGTCACCTGCATACCCAGGCGTTTGAGGATACCGGGCTTACCTGTGCCGATGAGATGCTCTACCCGGAAAACTATGCTTTCCTGTCGGATGTACTGGGCTATGTCGCGGTCGGCGCAAGATCGGTCGAAAACCAGCAGCACCGTCTGGTCGCTTCCGGCATTGAACAGCCGATCGGTATGAAAAACCCGACTTCCGGCGATTTGACCGTTATGCTCAACTCGATTACCGCTGCACAGCACTGCCATACCTTCCTGTACCGCAATGCAGAGGTACATACCACCGGCAACCCGCTTTCCCACGCGATCCTGCGCGGAGCGGTCGACGCTTACGGACGCACCCAGCCCAACTACCATTATGAGGACCTTTCGAGACTGTACGAGATGTACGCCGCGAAGAACCTCAAGAATATGGCGCTGATCGTCGACGCCAACCATTCCAATTCCGGCAAACAGTACCTTGAGCAGATTCGTATCTCCAATGAGGTGCTGCATTCCTGCCGCCATTCGGATAATATCCGTTCGATGGTCAAGGGTCTGATGATCGAGAGCTACCTCGAAGACGGCGCGCAGAAGGTGGAAGAAGGCGTATTCGGTCGTTCGATCACCGACCCCTGCCTCGGCTGGGAAAAGACCGAAAAGCTGATGTTCACGATTGCTGACCAGCTTTGATTCAAACGAAAATATGTCATCCCGCGGGAACTGTCAGCGATATATTGTTGCGGACAGTTCCCGCGTATTTGTTATGGAGGAGTGCTGCGAATGGGCAAATTTTATCAGCGTTTTCTGAAAACCGGGATTGACCTTGCGCCGCTGGGGATTTTTCGGAGAGATACAGGAGAAGTATATTTTTGCACCCCAAAAGGCGCGTCGGTGATCGGCTGGACTGGGTGCGACGGTATCCATTACTGCTTTGTCCCTGGGTTTGGCGAAAAGGTATTCGCGGTCAGCCCGATGAATGGCGGGAGCGACTGTGTCCATCCGGTCGCGGAGAATTTCGCGGATTTTCTCCGGCTGCTGATCGCCTGCGGCGGTGAATCTGCAATTGAACAGGCCTGGCAGTGGAGCCGGGAACAGTTCGACGCCTTTTTGCAGGAATACCCGCCTTCCGATCAGGCAA
>CALWWT010000061.1 GCA_944385325.1 uncultured Clostridia bacterium
ACATTTTTAGGATCATACGGGACAATCTGGTCACTTTCTTCAAAAGCTTTGGACAGTTGTTCCGCTTCCAGCAGAAAACGGTGGTATCCCTTGCTTCCATGATATTCATCCGGCACAAAAGCCGCAAAAACCTGTACCCATTCGTCAAAAATCCGGCCGCGCTCAACAGAAATCGCAAAATCATTCTGTATCAGGCTTTTCCGGTTTTTCAGGCACTTACTGAGCGTGTCAGCGTGCAAATCAAAATGACGCATAAGTCTGCTTCCTTTCTACAGATGGTGTCAAACTGCATCAAATGCATTTTGAAGCCAGTTGGCCCGGGGAAAACCTCCGTCTCCGTCCAGATAAACTTCCAGTATGTCAAAGCGCGGCTGCAATTGCAGCGGGTTTTGCATCAGATAGCTTTCTGCCGCTGCCACCAGTCTTTGCCGCTTGGCAAAAGTGACTGCTTCGGCAGGTGTCGCAATCATTCCCGGTCCGCGGGTTTTGACTTCGACAAAGGCAAGTATCTCGCCCTGCCGGACGATCAAATCCAGCTCTCCGCAGGCTGCATGCCAATTGCGTTCGAGTATTTGGCAGCCCTGACCGGTCAGATAACCAGCCGCCAGCTGTTCACCTCTGGCGCCTGTTGTCGGAACCGGTTCTCCTTTTTTTCGATAATAGCTTTTCAAAAACGAATGCCGGTGCACCGGCGATTCCCCATATAAATCCAGCATTTCATAATGCAGTTTGGTTCCATCCCCTTTATGCCGCAAAAACTGATACTGCGGATACGCCTGTGCAACCTCAGCCATGTAATGGTCCCGCGCGACTTTTGCCACAATCGACGCTGCCGCAACGGAGGCAGACGTACCGTCTCCCTTGACCAGCAGCCTGGTCGGCAGTTCCAGACCAGGGTTTCGATTGCCGTCCACCAGCACCAGATTCGGCTGGATGGCTAATCCGGCTACCGCACGGCGCATGGCAAGAAAAGTTGCCTGTAGGATATTATATGTTTCAATCTCCCCGACTGTCGCAACTCCGACCGACCAGGCAGCCGCCTTTTCCAGTATCACCGGATACAGCGCCTCCCTTTTTTTCTCGGTCAGCTTTTTGCTGTCGTTGAGCCCATCAATTGGGTTATCAGGGTCAAGAATGACCGCTGCTGCGTATACATCGCCAGCCAGCGGACCGCGACCGGCTTCATCCACGCCGCACAATACTCCCTCTATCCCAAGAGAAGCATCATATTCATACAGTGTCATTATTACCGGTACGCCTTCTTTCGTCGAATATTATGCATCTTTCGGCGGTGATTCAAGGGACAGAAGCCCCAGTTTTCCGCCGCGATATTCGTCCAAAACGGTAATTGCAGCCCGCTCGGTATTCACTTCACCGCCGGATACCAGCATTCCGCGTTTGCGCCCGACCAGTTCCAGCAGTTCATACGGTTCAAGCCCTTCAGCCATCTCCGGTGTAATCTTATACCGACTGAGCAGCTCGGGATATCCGTCCCGAATCCAGCTGAGCAGCCGCATTGCCAACAGTTCCAGATCAAGGATCTGGTCCTTGACAGCTCCCGTTACCGCCAGCCGTTCACCAACTGCCGGATCGTCAAATTTCGGCCAGAGGACACCCGGCATGTCCAGCAGTTCAACGTCCTTACTGACCGTTACCCACTGCTTATCCCGGGTCACGCCCGGTCGGTCCTCGACCTTTGCGCGTTTTTCACCGGCCATCCGGTTGATAAACGACGATTTCCCGACATTGGGAATACCGACAACCATCATCCGGATCGGGCGACCGGATTCGTTCTTTTCAGCACGCCGCGCCAGCAGCTCGGACAGCTCTGAACGGACGGTCGGCAAAAAGGCATTTAGTCCCTTGCCGCTCCGGGAATCGACCGCAATCGCTGCAATTCCCTTCCTATTAAACCACTCGATCCACTGTGCAGTCACAGCCGGATCGGCAGTATCACATTTATTAAGCAGAATCACCCGCTTTTTGCTGCCAATCATCGAAGCCAGCTCCGGATTGCCGGAACTGAGCGGAATTTTTGCGTCCCGCAGCTCGACAACAATATCAACATACGGCAGGTTGGCTTTCATCAATCTTCGTGTTTTGGCCATATGACCAGGAAACCACTGAATTGCCGGAACCTGTTCCACAAATACCTCCATCATCCCATGCCAATCGGCATGAACATCATTCTATCAGTCGATCAGCCCAAAAGCCGACAGCGGTGAAAGACGAAGGAAAACCTTTCCGACTACTTCGTCCACATCTACAAAACCAACTTCCGCAAACCGGCTGTCGGTCGAATGGTTGCGATTGTCACCCATGACAAAAATGCATCCTTGCGGAACGGTTACCGGATACTCCCAGTCGCCGCGGTGTGCCTGATCGATGGTCTCGTAGATATAGTCCTCGTCCAGCAAAACGCCGTCAACCAATACCTGACCCTCGTCATTGATTTCCACCGTCTGTCCTTCCGTCGCGATCACCCGTTTGACAAGCGCTTCATCCAGCCCGGTTTTTTCCGAAAGAATGACAATATCACCCTGTTGCGGGGTATAAAACAGCATCCATTCAATCAGCCGGTCACTGTTTTGCAGCGTCGGTTCCATCGAATGCCCCTTGACTTCGACCGGGCGGATGACAAACCCGAAAATCAGTGCGACGATCACTCCGGCAAAGACAAAAGCCTTGATCCATTCGATTATCTCGGTTTTCAGCGAACGGCTTTCCTTTTCTTTCTGACCGTCTTCAGAGGATTTTTCAGACTGCTGCCCTTCCTCTTCCGTTGAAGCAGCCTGCGGAGTTTCTTCAGAATCCGAGAGGTCCTCCTGTCCGGTCACCTCTGCCAGCGTCTTTTCGAGCTCATCCATTCTGCCACTTCCCTTTCTCTTCTATTCCTGATACACTCTTATTTTACGCTGCCAAAAGACCCGAACGGATAAAACCGGAACAACACCCGACCTTCAATATCCGATTCGTTGATCAGTCCGACCGCTGCCTGGCGGCTGTCGAGAGAATGCCCGCGGTTGTCACCAAGGACAAATACCTCTCCTTCACCCAGCGTAACCGGATAGCTCATGTCGCCTGCCGATTCGGTCGAACCGGTAAGATAGCTTTCTTCCAGTACGACGCCGTCAACAATAATATTGCCCTGAGCGTCGATCTCCACTGTCTGACCTTCTGTCGCAATAACGCGTTTGATCAGTTTCTTTTTCAGCGCATTGTTGTCCGAAGTGACAACAATATCACCTGATTGCGGTGTGTATAGCAGCCCGGAAATGACAACCCGGTCGCCCTGCTCCAGCGTAGGCGACATCGAACTGCCCTGCACCGTGATAATATGAATTACAAAATAAAACAGCGCAAAAATAATTGCCGCTACCAATACCAGCGCAATCAGCCAGCCGCGTACGATTTTCCCGACGCTCTTTTTCTGCGGCTGTTCAGCGGCAACCGCTGCTGCAAATGCTGCCGCTTTCTGCACCCGTTCGGAAGGATGCGGGATCTTTGCCTGACGCTGCTGCGCCGGCAGTGATGCGGTGATCTCCTCCAGCTTCCGTCCGGCACGCAGCTGCTTGGTCAGCTGACCTGTCTGGGCAGACGACGAAACCGCCATCTTCTCCAATTCGTCCTTCAGGTGAGAAGCATGGTGCGGGACATTCAGATCGTATTTCCCGGAAGAGGCTTTTTCCTTTGACTTTTCGGACCGTCTGGCAGAAGACTGTGTCTTTGCTGATTCAGACGGACGCTTGGAGGACTGGGATTTTCGAGGCTGAGCCGGCTGGACCGTTTCTTTCTTAATATCATCAAAAGCATCCAGATCAATCCTGAATCCGTCGTCCTTTTTGCCCGGTGAAGCCGCTGGCTGCTGCTTTGGCTGCGAAGGAGCAGCCGGACGTGATACAACAGTATCCGGGGCAGATTTCGTTTTTGCGGCAGGTGCTGCTGCAATTCCAAGCTCCGCCAGTATTTTGTCAACTTCCTCGTCGCTGCTGGTTCTCTTCTGCTCAGGTGTCATAAAAAGCAAACCATCCTTTCCTGTCTTCTGCAATAATATCCTCGTTGTCCGCCGCTTGTTCAGCTGGTCTGCAACGAAAAGCCGCCCTTTGCGGTACGGCAAAATTTGTCAGGATAGCACAAGAAGGGGACGTTGCCGCCCCCTTCTTCCTCATGTGCATCGAATTATACGATTTTCTCTTTGACTCTGGCTGCTTTACCAACTCTGTTGCGCAGGTAGTACAGCTTCGCACGTCTGACAACACCGTGACGCAGAACGTCAACGGAAGCAACTCTGGGCGAATGAACCGGGAATACTCTCTCGATGCCGACGCCGTGAGCAACACGTCTGACGGTAAAGGTCTCGGAGATACCGCCGTGCTTCATAGCAATGACGGTTCCTTCGAAAGCCTGGATTCTTTCCTTGTCGCCTTCACGGATGAGTACGTTGACTCTTACATAGTCACCGACTTCGACCTTGGGGCTTTCAGCTTTCATGCTGGACTGTGCGATCAGTTTGAGTGCGTCCATGTTTTTTCCTCCTGAATTTCAGACATTCGTGCATTCTCAGTGCAGAGGACTGTCCGGATAATGTGTGATTAACATATATCCTCCGCAAACTTTCGTTAGCGGAACAATATCTAGTACATAATAGCATACATTCTGTGGTTTTGCAAGTCTTTTGACAGATTTTTTAAGATTTTTTCTTCCAAAACAGCAGAATATACAGCTTTTCCTGTCAAAACCACTGCTTTTCAGCCGGTTTCCCTTACACCAGAACGACTTTGCGGAAAACCTTCTTGCCTTTCTTGATAACCATTCCTTCACGAACCGCGATCATCGCAGTCGGATCGGTCACCTTCTCGCCGTCAATCGAGATACCGCCCTGCTGAACAAGACGTCTTGCCTCACCATTGGAAGGCGCGATGCCAGCTTTGACCAGCAGTGTCAGCAGCCCGATCTCCCCTTCAACCTCAGCTGCCGGGATCTCGGAAACCGGCATATTCTCGGTGTCGGAACCTGCCGAGAACACCGCGCGTGCAGCAGCAAGCGCCTTGTCTGCCTCTTCCTTGCCGTGAACCATCTGGGTCAGCTCGTATGCCAGACGTTCTTTCGCAGGATTGAGCTTTTCACCACTCAGAGTGCGTTCCATCTCCTCGATCTCTTCCAGAGGAATGAAGGTCAGCAGTTTCATGCACTTGATAACGTCATCGTCTCCGACATTTCTCCAATACTGGAAGAAATCGTAAGGAGAGGTCTTTTCCGGGTCCAGCCAGACAGCGCCCGACTGGGTCTTGCCCATCTTCTTGCCTTCCGAGTTGAGCAGCAGCGTAATGGTCATCGCACTTGCGTCTTTGCCCAGTTTCTTACGGATCAGCTCGGTGCCGCCCAGCATGTTGCTCCACTGGTCGTCGCCGCCAAACTGCAGGTTGCAGCCGTAACGCTTGTACAGTTCAAGGAAGTCGTAGCTCTGCATGATCATGTAGTTGAATTCCAGGAAGGAAAGACCCTTCTCCATCCGCTGTTCGTAGCATTTTGCGCGCAGCATGTTGTTGACCGAGAAACATGCGCCGATATCCCGGATAAAATCAACATAGTTCAGATTCAACAGCCAGTCGGCGTTGTTGACCATCATAGCCTTGCCTTCGCCAAATTCGATAAATCGGCTCATCTGCTTTTTGAAGCAGTCGCAGTTATGCTGGATAGTTTCAACTGTCATCATCTGACGCATATCGGTACGTCCGGACGGGTCACCGATCATAGCGGTGCCGCCGCCGATCAGGGCAATCGGGCGGTTTCCAGCCATCTGCAGCCGTTTCATCAGGCACAGAGCCATAAAGTGACCGACATGCAGAGAATCAGCCGTCGGGTCAAATCCAATATAAAAGGTAGCTTTTCCGCTGTCGATCAGTTCCTGAATCAGTTTTTCATCGGTTACCTGCGCGATCAGACCGCGCGCTTTGAGTTCTTCGTAGCAAGTCATGGTTTGTTTCTCCTTTCAATGTTCCCTTTTGTGACGATTCCCATCTGCGTCAGCGGGCTTTCCGAAACAAAAAAGTCCTCTGCCCCGCATTGGGACAGAGGACGAAATGTCAATCAAATGGCATCCGTGTTACCACCTCAGTTCACCGGTACCTCGCGGCAGCCGGCCTCACAGAGAACCTGCATTCTCTTCCGCTGTAACGGGCAGACCCGGCGTTCCCTACTTTCAACCGTTTCAGGAAGCAGCTCCAAGAGGTATTCGTCATCTCCCCACCATGTCCTTGCACCAACCGGACACTCTCTGAAGGCTTTTGGAAACGACTACTATTTCTTTTCATCGCCTATGCTATGGAGTATAGCACATCCCACCGCACTTGTCAAGAAGTTTTTTCGCCAGAAAGCGCCTCCAGTGCCGCCGCCAGCTGTGGATCATGGTCCGGATCAAAATGAACAAAATCCTTCTGCTGCTGTTCGGTCAGCGGACATTCAATATCAGGGATCACGCCGACTCCGTTATAGTTTTTACCGCTTGACGGGTTATAGTAATCGGTTGTCAGGGTCAGCGAACTGCCATCCGATAAGCTGTAGGTCGTCTGCATGACACCTTTTCCGTAAGTGGTCGTACCGACGACAATCGCGGCACCATATTCCTGCAAATCACAGGCAAACAGTTCAGCCGCCGACGCGGTCGATTCATTGACCAGTACCGCCATCGGCAGATCGATACAATCCGCATCCGAGGTATACATAACCACCGTCTTCCCGTCCTTATCTGTCTTTGAAACCAGATCTCCTGCCGGCAGCAGAAAATCAAGCATCTCCGATACGCTGGTCAGCAGACCGCCGCCATTACTCCGCAGGTCAAAAATCAGACCGGTAACGCCCTGCTGCATCAGGGTTTCCACGCCTTCCTTAAACGCGGCAGGGGTTGCGTTGTTGAATGCGGAGACGCGCAGATAACCGATTTGGTCAAATTGCTGAAAATACACGCCGCTATTGACCACGTCCGCGCGTTCGACCGATACATCCATCAGCTCCTCATCCCTGCGGATGGTCAGCTGCACCGGTGTCCCGGCTTCTCCTTTGATTTTGGCGACTGCGCCGGTATATCCCAGCGATTCGACCGACTCCCCTTCAACGCCGACAATCTCGTCTCCCGGCTGTAAAATCCCGGTCGCCGGTGAATCATCCAGCAGATACAGCACACTCAGCGCATCCGTTCCGTACTGCACAACGGTAATGCCAATTCCACACAGATCACCGTCATTATGCGCCTGGAACTCTTCATACGCTTCCTTGTCCCGGTAACAGCTGTACACATCCAGCGCGTCGGCGTATCCGGATGCAATCCCGTTTGCAGCTGCCTCTTCGTCAACATCATAGAGATAATACTGATCGATCAGATTTTCGATTTCCTCCAGCTTTTCTGTGATCGCACCGCGGGACTGCTGCTGCCAGCGCAGATATGCGCCGCCGGCTCCCAGTGTAAAAAAGCTCCCGCAGAAAAACGCGGCTGCCAGTGCAGCCAGCATCCTGCGCCGGGTGACTGCTGTATGTAAGGCTTTTTCCTCCTGCTGTGCATCCGGCTCAGTCAGTATATCCATTTTCATTGTCTCCTTTTCCTTCATAATAACTCCCCTCTGCCACCCGGCAACGGTGATATAAAAACCGGCATCCACCCTTCCGGGACGCCGGCTCTGATTTCAGTCTATGCAGCAACGGCGCACGGTATTACGGGCTGACGTAATTCTGCGGATTCTGGGCACTGCCGTTGATACGCACTTCAAAGTGCAGATGCGGTCCGGTCGACTCTCCGGTCGAACCAACGTAACCAATCGTCTGTCCCTTGGTCACATAATCTCCAACGCTGCATCCAATACTGGACATATGGGCGTACAGGGTTGTATAGCCGCCTCCATGGTCAACGATAACATAATTGCCATAGCTCCAATGGGTCGAAGCAAGAATAACCGTTCCGGCTTCCGCAGCAACGATCGGCGCTCCATAGACACCACCGCCGGAAATATCAATCCCGGTATGGGTGCTGCCCCATCTGGAACCAAACCCCGAGGTGATGGTAGAGTAGCCCGGCAGCGGCCAGCGGAAACTGAGATCCCCGGTATCGACTGTCACAGCCGCACTGGAAGAACTATCAGAAGAGCCAGCTTCTGTTCCTTCATTATTATTGCTTTCCTGCTGTGCCTGCTGAGCGGCTTGCTGCTGTGCTGCAAGCTGGGCATAAATCTGCTGGATTTCTGCTTCAACCTGCTGATCTTCGGCAATCTTCGCGTCGCGGTCTGCCTCATACTGTGCTTTCAGCGCTTCCAGATCCTGCTGAGCGGTTTCGCTTTCAGAATAGGCTGTTTCCAGTTCGCTGCGTGCAGTTTCCTGCTTTTCGCGCTGAATCATCAGTTCCTGTTCATCCAGCTGAATCTGCTGCAGTGCCGCTTCGGTATCCTCTTTCGCCTTTTGCTGCTCGGTTTGCAGCTCCTGCTGCTCATTCAGTTGGGTCTTAAGAGTATCCACCAGCTGCTCATCGCTCTCAGAAACCGCCTGCATCAGCTGCACATTGGTCCAAAGTCCGCAAATCTGGAAGAAGACAGCAGCATCGCAAGTGAAGATGTTTCTCCAGCTTCATAAAGCGCAACCATCCGCTTTTTAAACTGCTCATAGGTCTCGTCAATTTCAATCTGTTTTTCTTCAATTTCGGTGTCCAGCTGATCGATCTGCTGCGCCAACTGATCGATTTCATTCTGCTTGCTGGTGATATCGTCCTGAATGGATGAGATTTGTCCGTCAAGCAGCTGAATCTGCTCCTGATATAGAGAAATCTGCTCATTCAATGCGCTTTGGTACGCTTCCTCCGCATCAATCTGCCCCTGCAAACTGTCAATTTGTTCATTTACTTCATCCAGTTGGGTCTGCACTCTTTCCTGCTCTGCTTCCAGGTCATCCAGCGACACGGCTGCAACAGGCTTTGCGGGTCTGACCAACGCCGAAGACAGACAAAGCGATGCAGCAAGCAGATAAATCAATACCTTTTTGCAGCGCGATTTCATCGGGATGTATTGCATGATATTTTCCACCTTTCAGAAGATTTATAAAAAAGGCGTACCTGAAAAACCGTCAAACCTGCCAACCGTCTTAAAGCGGACAGTGTTTTCGATTTTCAGATACGCCCTGATGTAAACTGGATTACGCCGTAAGATAATTACGGGCTGACATAGCTCTGCGGATTCTGAGATGCACCGTTGATACGAACCTCAAAATGCAGATGCGGTCCGGTCGAGTTGCCGGTCGATCCGACATAACCGATCGTCTGTCCTTTGGTTACATAGTCGCCGACGCTGCATCCAATACTGGACATGTGGGCGTACAGGGTACTGTACCCGCCGCCGTGATCGACGATAACATAGTTGCCGTAGCTATAATGGGAAGCCGCCAGAATAACGGTTCCTGCTTCTGCTGCTACTATCGATGCTCCATACACACCGCCGCCGGAAATGTCAATACCGGTATGGAAGCCGCCCCATCTGGAACCATAAGGAGAACTGATGTAGCTATAGCCGGGCAGCGGCCAGCGGAAACTCAGGTCGCCGGCACTGACCTGCGGAATGGTCGTGGTTGAAGAAGAACCGCTTTGCTGCGCAGCCTGCTGAGCGGCTTGCTGTTTTTTTGCCTGTTCAGCATAAAAAGCCTGGATCTCAGCCTCGACCTGTCTTTCCAGGTCAAGGGCACTTTGCAGGTCTTCTTCATACTGTGCCTTCAGCGCTTCCATATCTTCCTGCGCAGACTCACTCTCTTTATATGCTTCTTCCAGCCCGGACTGTGCGACCTTCTTCTGCTCACGCTGAAGGATAATCGCTTCCTCGTCCTCTTTGACCTGGACCAGCGCTTCTTCTACTTCGCCCTTGGTGACCTCAACTTCCGTCTTAGTCTCCTCCTGCTCCGCCTTCTGGGTCTTGAGCTTGTCTACCAGCTGCTCGTCACTCTGGGAAACCGCCTGCATCAGCCGGATATTGGTGACAAAATCTCCAAAACTCGAAGAAGAAAGCAGCATCGCCAGCGAAGAGGTTTCGCCTGCCTGATACAGCGCAACCATTCGGGTTTTGAAAAGCTCAAAGGTATCGTCGATCTCGACCTGCTTGGCTGCAATGTCTTCTTCCAGCTGAACAATATCCGCTTCCAGCTGATCGATTTCAGCGTTTTTATTTTCAATCTCAACTTCCAGCGCCGCAATCTGATCGTCAAACAGCTGAATCTGCTCTTTATACAGGGCAATCTGTTCGGTCAGCGTCTGCTGGTATTCCTCTTCAGCATCGATCTGTCCCTGCAGCTCGTCAATCTTATCGTTGGCAGCATCTACCTTCGACTGGATCGCTTCCTGCTCCGATTCCATCTCGCTGATGCTCCTGGCCGCTACCTGCTGGGGACGAAAATATCCGCCGCCAAACAGTGCCGATGCCGTCAGTGCCATCGCAATGGCAAAAACCGCGATCCGTCTTGAACGACCATTGAGCTTGATACTATGCATAATCAGAATTCCTTCCTTTCCGTCTTCAGCTGCCCGCGGCAGATATCTTTATCAGATTCCTTATCTGCACCTGCCTGCCGCCGGAACAGCAGCCGTAAAGCTTCGAAATTACCGTCGATTTATATGTGAAGTAATATCACTTTACACCTTCAAATAACCTCTCATGCTCAGTACACTTCCCAAGCAACCGACCGAAATGCCGGAAATCAGGAAACATGCAAGCACACTTGTCGCCAGCTGAGAGAACGGCATGATCTGATCCAGTACACTGGACATCAAAGAAGTGCTCTCCAACCGGACAATATCCAGGAAGAAGTTATATCCGCCCCAGACCAGCCCAAAAGCAATCAGTGCCGACAGCAAACCAAGAATGATTCCTTCCACAACAAACGGGATACGAATAAAGGCGTTGGTCGCACCGACATATTTCATGATGCTGATCTCTTTGCGGCGGGTAAATACCGACGCGCGGATGGTATTGGTGATAATAACCAGTGATACGATAACCAGAGCAGCGATAATCGCGCCGCCAAATACGTTGATCATCTTACGCAGGCGGACCAGAGATTCAGTAATCTCGGTCGGTGCTTCAACGTTCTGTACATGATCCAGCCGCTCAATTTCAGCTGCAAGCTCGGAAGCATTTTCGGGATCAACAATCTTGCAGCGGAAGGACGCAGGCATGAAATCATCATCCATCCCCTCCAGCAGCCCGGCATCACCGTCCAGATATTTGTCAACGATTGTCTGCATCGCTTCGGTACTGGAAACATAGGTCACGTCTCCCAGCCCTTCATTTTCATTCAGCACATTCTGGACTGCATTCAGCTGTTCATCTGTCGTGTCCGTTTCCATAAACACAACCAGCTCATTCTGCTCGCCTACATATTCGACCATGTTGTCCACGTTCAGCGAAAAAAGGACAGCAACACCGACAATCAGCAGGCAGGCAATCAGCGTCCCGATGGACGCCACTGTCATCATCCGATTGTTCCACAGGTTTTTAAACCCGTTTCGCATCAGATACCGCATACTACTTGCTCTCATTGGCCCCTCCAATAATATAATCGTCAAATACCACACGGCCGCTTTCAATGTTGATTGTCCGGCCGCCGAAATACTTCACCATCTCATGCTCGTGGGTAACCATCAGGATGGTCGTTCCCGCCTGCTTGTTGATCTGCTGGAGCATTTCTACGATTTCATAAGAGAATTCAGGGTCAATGTTGCCCGTCGGTTCGTCTGCGATAATCAGCGGCGGCTGGTTGATGATTGCTCTGCCCAGTGATACACGCTGCTGTTCACCGCCCGAAAGCTCATACGGATGCTGCTTGGCTTTATGCGCCAGGTTCATCATCTCCAGCACCTCCGGAACCCTCTGCCGGATTGCCTTATTTGACTGGTCGGTTACCCGCATCGCAAAAGCCACGTTTTCATATACCGTCATGTCCGGTATCAAACGGAAATCCTGGAATACCACGCCAATACTGCGGCGGAATTTCGGAATCTCCCGGTTTTTCAGTTTATTGAGGTTGAATCCATTGACGATGACCTGTCCGGATGTCGCTACTGTTTCCCTCAGCAGCAGTTTCAGGATCGAGGTCTTGCCTGCGCCGGACGAACCGACAACAAACGCGAACTCACCCTGATTGACCCGCAGGTTTACATTCATCAGTGCTTCCGTCCCATTCCCATATTGGAATGAAACGTCAATCAGATCTATCATCTTTTGATCATTCCTTTTGCCTGTCTGGCACCATCGCATCCGCCGACCGGCTTCCCGTTCCGATCCCTGACGCTTCCCCCAGCTCTGCCGCCAAACGAAAAAAATTGTATAAATGTGTCTATCCTGCAAACAGGATAACACATTTAAATATTCCCCCTAATACAGCAAAATCGATTTCCGCAGGTGAAACCTACGGAAATCGTGCAGCTTCTTAGAATTTTGTAGGGCTGGAATTCAGATATTTCTTAACCATCAGCGCAATTTTGAAGATAATCGCATGGTCAAATTCGCGCAGATCCAGACCTGTCAGCTTCTTGATCTTTTCCAGACGGTAAACCAGCGTGTTACGATGTACGAACAGCTTTCTGGAAGTCTCGGAAACGTTCAGGTTGTTCTCAAAGAACTTGTGAATTGTGAACAAAGTCTCATGGTCAAGCGAATCGATCGAACCGGTCTTGAATACTTCCTTAAGGAAGGTGGTGCAAAGCGTTGTAGGCAGCTGATAAATCAGGCGGGCAATACCCAAATTGTCATAGCTGACAATCGACTGATCGGTATCAAATACCTTGCCGACCTCAAGCGCTACCTGCGCTTCCTTGAAGGAGCGCGCAAGATCCTTGATGCCGACTACGCTGGTGCCGATGCCGACAATTGCCTTGGTATAAAACTCGGAACTGAGGGTATCAACAATCGAACGCGCCAGCTTCTCAAGATCCTTCGAGTCGATCCCCGACTTGATCTCCTTGATCAGAACAATATCACTCTCGCTGATGTTGAAGACAAAATCCTTCTGCTTGTCCGGGAAGAGATTCTGAATCACATCATAGGCAGAAACATCGTTGGTGGAAACCACTCTGACCAGCAGGGCAACACGGGTAATATCTACGTTGAAATGCAGTTCCTTTGCCTTGGTAAAGATATCACCGGGCAGAATATTATCAAGTACAACATTTTTAATAAAATTATTGCGGTCATACTTTTCATCATAATACTGCTTGATGCTGGACAGCGAAATCGCCAGGATCTGCGCATACCGTGCAGCCATCTCGTCGCTGCCCTCAACAAATACGGCATAATCAGCCTTGATATGAGGACCAAACGGTTTGTAGGTATAGCCGTCGCGGACAAATACATCATGCGATTCGCCAAAATCAACCGAATAATAATCGCCGGTCGTTCCAATCTTGGAAAGTTCGCTGCAGGCGATGATCGACGCATTTTCGTCAATTACGCCAATTACCCGGTCGATGGCATCGCGCATCTGATGGACAACACCCTGGAAAAGACGGTTAGACATATTATTACCCCTTTACCCTTTTATATTTTGTCTGGAGCTGCGGACAGGAAAAATTACGCCCGCCCAACAAATCATATAAGAATCTGTTCTAATTATACAGCATATATGACAAAAAATCAAGGCAAAATCGTAATTTCCAGCAAAAAATGTTTCTTCACGCGATAGATTACAATTTAATTACAATCTACGTCTAAATTGTAACATATTTTGACCGGTGGATATGTTAACTTGCTGTAAATTCTGCCCGATTTATACAGCAACATTTTCCAGCAGACTTTTAGCAGATACGGTTCTTAAAGTATTATGCCTGTTTTTGTCTGACGCGATCACCCTATTATATGGAAAAAACCAAAAATGGGCGGAAAAAACGGGCACCTGACTTCAATCAGATGCCCGTTTCTCCGGGAAATATTTATGGGGGAGATGTCATTCAATTTCAGTGTGGACATCCTGATCTTCCAGGACATAAACGTCCACTTCGCGCACGCCATACTGGATGCAGCTGTCATACGAATTCATATACTGGTCAACCAGTATCCGTCCGCTCAACATCGCACCGCCAGTATCCGCCGCGATCGCATATCCGTAATCCCAGGAGCCGTCTTTCGTCACGATATAGAGTTTGCTCCCATACGGGATGATGTCCGGGTCTACTGCCACATAGCCTTCCGACAGATATCTGCCAGTCGCTCCGTAAACTCCGGCTTTTGAAGTGTATGCGGTTCCAAGTCCGGAAATGACCTTTTTAGCCTGCTCCGGAATGCCGTTTTCGTCAAATGTCAGCCAGTCAGGCTGCTGGAGGTAATCAATCGGCGCATCGCTGTCCCCAACCTGTGCACGTCCATTGGTCACGGCTGTTGTAACCACTTCGCCTACAACCTCGTTGCGTGCCCATTCGCCGTCAATATAAACCTCCCGGTACTCAACACGTTTTTCGCCGTCGGTACCATCTGAAAACACCTTCAGTTTCCCATCCGTCAGATAACGGGTCGGCTCAAGGTCGTAATCCCACTCGATGATCTCATCCGCGAAACGCGTCTCATATGTAACTCGTGAAACCTTGATCGTTTCACCATCTTCCACCAGATCAGTCAGCTCACTGGACACAAGGTCATCTTCGCCAAGAACGATCCCCTGTTCTTCCAAAACCTCTCCGACCGTTGTCTCATCCGGTCGAAAAGATACGGCTGTCCGCTGTCCGTCTGCCTCTACATAACAATAATCCGCACGGGTAATCGTTACGGTATAAACATCACGGCTGGTGCTTTCAACGTTATAACTGTCATTCTCATAAAGCGTCTTGCCCACCGCTGCCATTGCTTCCTCCACCGAACCGGTCGAAGAATAATACAGCTGTGTCTCGCCGCCATCCTGAAAATAAAACAGATATTGTGTTTCCGCGACGCCGTCGGTGACATTCATCATCATGACGCCGGTAAACATCACGCAGAGCGTACCTGCTATTTTGGATATTAGCCTCTTCACGTTTACTATCGTTCCTTTCCGATCGGCGGCATAGCCGCTCCTCATTAAAGATTTCCATTCCCGTGACAGAACGGTTGTTATCAGGGGATGCAAACAACACCGCCTGATATCCAAAACCGAATGGAGAGCGCCTGCCCAATCTCTCCAATCGTTGCTTATATTCTAATCACATTGGGGCAAACTGTCAAATTGGTTGAAAAACGCTTTTTTGTGCATTTTGACACATACGCTTAATAAAATAAGATGTTGCATCCTGTTAAGTTGGGACGTAACAAGATGTGAACTGCTTTGTACCGCCATATGTAACATTATGTTTCGCCTATTGTACCAAATGTTACTTTTCTGATATCGTTATCAAAACTAAATAAAATTTTCCGTTAAGTTCAGCAGATATCCACTTTTCAACGCTGCAAATTATACAATCTGTATTATATGAACGGCTGTCCTTTTTGTGGGCAGACACAAACAAAAAAACACTTGCTTTTTCTTTCAGATATGGTAATATTGAAAGTGAAATACAGTGTTCGTGTATCGGAAATGCGCTTTTTGAGTGTTGCTCTGCGGCGAACACATCACAGAAAGGTCGGATACAATGATCTATGATAATTTCTTTGAAAACAACCATCTGCTGCACGTCGGCACTGAACCGCCGCGTGCTTATTACATTCCATGCGACGATGCCGGCGAAGCAATGGACAGCTTCCGTGAATCCTCTTCCCGTTTCATCCTGCTGAACGGCGACTGGAAATTCAAGTATTTTGATTCGGTTCGCAAAGTCTCTATTCATTATGAAAATGAACCCTGTGAGGATTTCGACACGATTTTTGTTCCTTCTGTCTGGCAGATGCATGGTTATGATCACCATCAGTATACCAATATCCGCTACCCCTTCCCCTATGATCCGCCGTATGTCCCGTTGGATAATCCCTGCGGCATTTACCGGACAGAGTTTACAATTGCTGACGCCGGCAGCCGGTATTATTTGAATTTTGAGGGCGTTGATTCCTGCATCTGCCTTTGGGTGAACGGATGCTTTGTTGGATACAGTCAGGTATCCCATTCAACCAGTGAGTTTGATATTTCTTCCTATATAAAGGAAGGCGAAAACAACCTGACCGCGCTCGTACTCAAATGGTGCGACGGCAGCTATCTCGAAGACCAGGACAAGCTGAGAATGTCGGGCATCTTCCGTGACGTCTATCTGCTGAAACGTCCGCAGCAGCATCTGGTCGATTTGTCGGTAAAAACCATTTTGTCAAATAATTATACCAATGGTCTGCTGGAAATCGCGTTTACTGCCCGCGGAGAACTTCCGGTTCGCTGGACATTGTTTGACCCGGATGGTGCAAAGGTCTGTTCGGGTGAAAATGCGTCTTCTGCTGATGGGACCATCTCGATTCCGGTTGAGGCTCCCCTGCTCTGGAATGCTGAACAGCCAAATCTCTACTCGGTCCTGATTCAGGCTGGTGAAGAGTATATCTGCCAGAAGGTCGGTTTCAGAGAAGTGAAGACAGAAAATGGTGTGCTGCTGGTCAACGGCAAGCCTGTCACCTTCCGCGGTGTTAACCGTCACGATTCTGACCCGGTTAAGGGATATGCCGTCACCGAAGAAGATCTGCTGCGCGATCTGACCCTGATGCGCCGGTACAATATCAACGCCATCCGTACAAGCCATTACCCCAACTCTCCGCTGATGGCCGAGCTTGCCGACCGGCTGGGATTCTATCTGATTTCTGAATCGGATGTGGAAGCGCACGGTGTCTGCACTGCTTCCGGCAATCCGGCAGATTATCAAAAGCTCTATCCGACGATTGCGACTGACCCTGATTGGAGCGAAGCAATTGTCGACCGCGTGCAAAGAAATGTTATCCGGGATAAAAACCATCCGTCTGTGCTGATCTGGTCGCTGGGCAACGAAGCAGGCTGGGGCGTCTGCTTTGCAAACGCCGCCCGATGGATCAAGGAATATGATGATACCCGTCTGGTCCATTATGAGGGTGAAAACTGGGGTGTCGGCGAGTATGACAATTATAAGGAAGAACTTGCAGACCTCGATCTGCGCAGCTGGATGTATCCCACACTGGAAACCATCCGGGAATATTGTGAAAACAGCGAAAACAAAAAGCCGGTCGTCCTCTGCGAATATATCCACGCGATGGGCAATGGTCCCGGCGACGCGGAAGATTACTGGCAGCTGGTAATGAAGTATCCGAATTTCTGCGGCGGATTTGTCTGGGAATGGTGTGACCATGCGGTTCTGATGGGCAATACTGTCGATGGCAAGCCGATGTATGGATATGGCGGCGACTTCGGCGAGGTACTGCACGACAGCAACTTCTGTATGGATGGTCTGGTCTACCCAGACCGCACCCCTTCGACCGGTCTGGCTGAATACAAAAATGTGATCCGCCCGGTTCGCGCTGTCAGAAATGAAGACGGAAGCTTTACCTTTACTAACCTGATGGACTTCATGTCGACCAACGAATATCTCCAGGTGGTTTGTGAGATATCGGAAGACGGCGTTCCGGTAGACGCCTTTGAAATCGAGCTGCCTGATATTCTTCCGCATCAAAGCGGTACCATTTCGCTTGACCTTTCGGATTTTGGTTCAAGTGCCGCAGCGGTTCGGTTTATCTATCTGCTGAAAGAACCGACCGAGCTGCTGGATGAAGGACATGAACTCGGTTTCGACCAGATTATCCTCCAGGATGGCAATCCTGCCGGTCAGCGGTTGGCTGAACTCTGTCCGCTGGATGGCAGTGAAGAGGACGAGGTCGAGGTGAGCGAAGATGATGACGTTATTATCCTGCGCGGCGGCAACTTCCGTTATGTCTATGACAAGGCAACCGGCGCTTTCCGGGAAATGGTGTTCGACCAGTCTGCCCTTCTCTGCCAGCCGATGCAGTATAATGTATGGCGCGCTCCGACTGACAACGACCGCGAGGTCAGGGTCAAATGGCAGAATTGCGGTTATGACCGTGCGGTCACAAGGGGCTATGACACTGAAGTCTTTGTCGGCAGCGAAGAGGTCACCATCTGCACCCATCTGTCGGTTGCCGCTGACGCTATTCGGAAATTCCTGGATATCGAGGTGCAGTGGACGGTCCACGGCAATGGTGAGATCGACTGTGCCATCCAGGCAGTCAGGGATACCGGTATGGTCTTCCTGCCGAGATTCGGCATCCGGATGATGCTGCCTGCCAAGATGGACGAAGTTGAATATTATGGCTACGGTCCGGTTGAAAGCTATTGTGATAAACATCACGCAAGCTGGCTGGGCGTATTCAGCGGCAAACGGGATGAACTGCATGAAGATTATCTCAAGCCTCAGGAAAATGGCAGCCATTATGGATGCAAATACCTGACGGTTGGCGATGAACGTACTGCGCTGTTTATCTCGGGTGATCATTTCAGCTTCAATGTTTCCCGATACACACAGGAAGAACTGACGCGGAAGATGCATAACTATGAGCTCCAGCCTTCTCCCTGGACGGTTCTTTGTGTCGATTATAAGCAGAGCGGCATCGGGTCCAATTCCTGCGGTCCCGAACTGCTTGAAGAGTACCGGCTGGATGACGGTTCCTTCGATTTTCGGTTCACGATTACGCCGGTCAGCTTTGAAAAATCATATGAGTAAAAATGTAAACTAAATAAGTGCCGACAGCCTCTTTAATAGAAGAAACTGCGGCTTAATGAAAAGACAGGCAGTGGCAAAAAGCACTGCCTGTCTTTTATCATATATGTAGATGCAAACCGTTCTGAAATCAAACGCCTTCCCTATTTGTCGAATGAGCAACCTGCAAAAATCATATGGGTAAAAATATTAACCATATATAAATGTTCCACTTCTTGTCGGTGATAGTCTATCTTTTGCGTACAAATAGCAAAGCGGCTGCCCGAAAGCAGCCGCCTAGAGTGTCGAAAAACGTTTTTGGGATTGGCAAATCGACTGCTCAAGATTGGACAAACCCTTGTTTAGAGGACAGCAGGTCCAGGGGCGGACGGTTCGCGTTGCGAACCAGACAGTTTGCCAGCAAACTGTACGGCTTTCTGGGAAAGCCTGCCCTGGGCGCGCCTACGGCGCGCAACCCCTAAAAAAACGTAGCCGTTGGCGCGGCA
>CALWWT010000062.1 GCA_944385325.1 uncultured Clostridia bacterium
CAGATGGCTGGGACTGCGAAAAACAGTAGATTTGGCAATTTCTTTTTTTTGCGGGGAATGGGAGTCTATCATGGCAAAAAAAGAACGGAATATCAGTAGAAGCAAAGGTGAAGCCTGGTGATATTATTACCTTGAATGTTACCCAGACCATCGAGGGGAGATTGAAACTGATTATCAGTGAAGCGGAAGCTGCCAATGGTCAGGTCATGTCGATTGGCAATACGCAGACACCAGCCGGGTTTAAATATTCCGGATATCTATTATGAATAAATGGTTTGCCCAGTTCCTGACCATTCACTGCGCATCGACAACAGGTCATAATACCAATGCTTTGGAAATAGCTTTACAATCAGCAGAAAATATGTTAAAATTAAATAAATAATGGGTGAGACTGCTGAAAAAGCATATGGGAAGATTAGACGAGAGAATATGCTGTCGGAAAACGGATGGTTAGAAAATGCGTTTGCGTTGATTTTGATTTCATAAAAAGGAGACGATGAGCATGTATAATAAAACAGAGAGTTTGTTTTGTGGGAAGGAAAGTTTTTTACAAGAACACGACCTTGAAAACCCTGATGAGGAGGCACAGCAGAAGCTTATCGCATTTCTGAATGGTCATCAGGATATGTTGCCTGAACTGGATGCGTTTGACTATTTGGATATGGCGAGGCAGGCAACCAGCAAGACCAAAACTATCCAGTTTGCACAGAAAGCCTTGCAGCTGGACCCTACTTTGATCGATGCAAAATTTCTCATCTTGTCCAAGCAGGCGAAAAATGTCAGAATTTTTCAAAGCGGACTTGAAGGTTTACTGAAAGAGGAAGCAGATCATTTGCAAAAACAGGGAATTACCGAGGAAAAAACGGCTGGAGAATACTACCATATTTTAGAAACACGACCATACCTGCGTCTTCTTGCCGCTTATGTTGATGTGATGATTTCCCAGGGGAAAATGAGAAGAGCTGTTGAGATTTGCAAAAAGATCTGTTATTTGAATGAAGCGGACAACATGGGTGTCCGCTTTACCTTGATGGCGTTATATGCCTATTTGGAAGAACCTGCGCTGGCAGAAGAACTGTACTGCCGATATCAGACGGATAACTGTTATACGCTGCTTCCTATGATCGCAATGTATTATAAGCTGGAGGATACGGAGAAGGCGGTGCAGTATCTGGAACGCCTTTGCTCATGGAATCACCATGTTAAAAAAGCAGTACAAATCCTGAAAAAAGAAGATGAGTATGAGCTTATGCAGATCGCGGATACGCCATATTTCAGCCCCGGTTCCTGGGAAGAGGTTATAATAGCCTATATGGATAATATTTTCCTTTATGGGGAACTGGATGATTTCCTGAATTGGATTACCGAGCGTCTGCCTAAAAAAACAACTGCTGTTTCAAAACAAAAGAAAAGCCAGCATAAATAAAGAAATAGGGGTATGAGTGCGCATTTATACAGAAGATAATCATTTGCTGCTGCGATTCACAGCAGCAAAACTAAAAGTTATGGCATATCCTTTTTGCCATTCAAAATTGTTCAGCTAGGATCTGTGGATAAAATTCCAGGCATCCAGCCAGAAGTTTTGCGGATAACGTATGGAACAGGGGATTTCGGTTATTGGTAACGGAAATCCCCTGATTCAATGTTATCTTGATTTGCTGATTTGTACGCAGCTTTTCTAAAAGCTTAAAGGATGGCAGCGGCGCTTTCCAGCGCGTCTGCCGTGACAGTTAGCTGTATCGGATGGTCATCTTGGCGACGGATAATGGCAAGCAGCTGACCGTCGAAGGTAGCCCGGGTCATGTCATAGAAGTTTTCGCTGCTGGCAGTATCCGCGCTGCCAAATCCCAGACATTGACCGCCCTCTACCGTCAGGGTGACAGCCCTGTCCTGGCAGGTGACCAGATTGCCGTCCTGATCTGCGACCTCTGCCCAGACAAAAATAATCCGGTCGTCTTTGTCCATTGTCTCGGGATGGAGCAGCAGTTTCGCAGCCGGTCCGGCAGTCACAAGGCTGGCGCGTGAAATTTCCTGACCATCCCGGCAGGCAACCGCGGTCAGCTCTCCCGGCTGGTAGGTCACATCAAATTGCGCAATATACGCCTGTGGGTTCCCGACCGGTTTGCGTTCAAGCAGCTGTCCGTTCAAATACAGCTCAATTTCGTCCGCATCGGCATAGACATTGACCTGCACCAACTTTCCTTCGCTTCCATGCAGCGTCCAGGAAGGAATCGCGTCAGTCCATCCCCAGTTTCCGAGGTTTTCCGGTTTCCCGAACTTTTCAGGACGTCCGACCAGAATCGCCGGTGTATCCCGCAGCCCCCAGACAGTCTCGCGATAATAGCTCTTTGCCTTGCGTCTGCCGGTCAGGTCAAGGTCGCCGCAGACTGCCGCAAACTGACCCGGTGCCGATTCGCCGATATAGTCCATCGCCGTCCAGCAGAAATCGCCGATGACATGCGGACAGTCGAGGATTAGTTTCCAGTTGTCTGCGATCCGCAGGGCATTGGTTTCAGAGCCGACAATGACCCGGTGGGGATACCGTTTATGGTCTTCCCGGTAGCGCGCGTCCATGTAGTTATAGCCGCACAGGTCGACCTCCGCATAGCTTTCCTCGATGGCTCGTGTCACGACCGGATGCCGGACGATATCGTCCATCCGGGTCGCAAACGCCAGCATCAGGCTGTTGACTTCACTTTCCTGGTTGCGGGCGATCGCTTCTTTGCCGAGAATATCCTCGATGATGCCGCCCATCCGGTCCATTACCGAGAACATCGCGTTGATGCAGTTGCAAACCGGGCGGGTCGGGTCGAGGCGGTGCAGCAGCTCGGTCATACGGCGTGCCTGAAGATAACCGGCTTCGGCGCCGGTATCGGGGATTTCATTGCCGATGCTGTAGGTAAAGACACTGGGATGGTTGTAATCCTTTTCGACCATTGCACGCAGGTCGTTTTCCCAGTTTTCCGCAAATACAAGTGAATAATCATGGTCCATTTTGCCGGTATTCCAGCAGTCAAACCCTTCATCCATCACCAGCATCCCCAGCCGGTCACAGGCGTCCAGCAGCGGACGGGAAATCGGGTTGTGGCTGCTGCGCAGTGCGTTGAATCCTGCTTGTTTGAGCAGCCGTACCCGGCGCAGTTCATATTCTTTCCAGGTTGCCGCGCCCAGCTGCCTACTTTCAGCAGTAACATGTACGCACATCCGCCGACCGCCAGTACCACCGTTTGCACCAGTACCGTTCGGATGCGCGCGCCTCTAAATCGGATAAAGGTAATCAGGCAGTTGAAGATGTAGCCGGTCA
>CALWWT010000063.1 GCA_944385325.1 uncultured Clostridia bacterium
GACAGCGGTTTTCCCGCAATATTCAGGATTTCAAAGTCAACCTGATAGATTTCCGACAGGTTTTCCCTTGTCATCACCTCCTCAACCGTTCCAAACTTCGCGATTTTTCCGTCCTTGAAAGCACAGATATAATCGGAATAAAAAGCAGCATAATTGATCTCATGCAAAACCAAAATCACCGTTTTGCCCAGCTCATCGCACAGCCTGCGGACAATCTTCATCATATTGGTCGCATGGTAGATATCCAGATTGTTGGTCGGCTCGTCCAGCAGCACATACTCGGTATCCTGCGCGATTACCATCGCGATCAGTGCGCGCTGACGCTGACCACCGGACAGTTCGTCAATAAACCTGTCCTGAAATTCGCCCAGTTCCATATACTCAATCGCACGGTCGATGATGGCAGCATCTTCCGGCGTAATCCGGTTGCCGGAATAGGGAAAACGTCCGAAGGTGACCAGCTCCCGGACTGTCAGCTTCATCTGAATGTTATTGGTCTGGGTGAGAATAGCGAGCCTTTTGGCAAGTTCCTTGCTTTTCCACTTTCCGATATCTTTTCCCTCAAAATCCACCAGACCGCTGTCATGGGCGATCAGGCGGGAAATCATCCCCATCACCGTTGATTTTCCGGCACCATTGGGACCAATGAGAGAAATTACCTTGCCTTTTGGTATATCAAAGCTGACGGCGTCTACTACCGTCTTTTCGCCATATTGTTTGGTCAGTTCTTTTACCTGCATCATCATACCTTCTTTCTTGTCAGTAACAGGTAGAGGAAATACACGCCGCCGCCAACCGTGATAAACACGCTGACCGGAACTGCGTAGGAATAAACATGTTCCACAATCAGCTGACCGCCAACCAGTACAATCATCCCAAACAGCGCGGAACCTGCAATCAGCTGGCTGTGCCGGAAGGTTTTGAAAAGCTGACGGGAAAGGTTGGCAATAATCAGCCCGAGGAAGGATATCGGTCCGACCATAGCCGTCGCAACTGCAATGCAGATGGTTACACCCAGCAGCAGCCTGCGGATACACCGGTCGTAATCAACCCCCAGATTGATAGCCTGCGCCTTGCCAAGAGTCAATACATCCAACAGCGCCAGTTCCTTGCGCAGTACAAAGACGACGCCTGCCAGCAGAATGACTGAGAAAAGAATGATTTCGGAATTGATATTGCTGAAGCTGGCAACCAGTGTATTCAGCAATGAGTCATATTCATTTGGATCCATTACCCTGGTCAGCGTCGTCTGAATACTGCCAAAAAAGGAAGTCAGCACCGTTCCCACCAGCAGGACATATAAAACATTGTGCCGGGTCTTCTTAAAAATCCAGCTGTAAATCACCGTTGCGGCAATTCCCATCAACACCACATCCACCGCAAATGACAAATTGGCATGGACGGCAATGATGCTTCCCGACCCCAGAAAGAAAACGACAGATGTATGAATCAGCGTATACAGGGAATTCATTCCCAAAAGGCAGGGCGTTACAATGGTATTATTGATAATCGACTGAAAAACAATGGATGCTCCGCCGATGGCAAAAGCCGTAATCATCATGACGATCAGTTTCGGTGTGCGGATTTTCATCGCATACCAAAACAGTTTCGGGTTGTCCATCCTGACACCGATCAGCATGTACCCTACCGCACACACCAGAACTATTGCCGCCATAATCAGAAACTTTTTCCGGGTGGAACGAACAGCAGATATATTCATGCTTCATTTCCTCCCTTCAGATTCGGTACAGCCTGACAGCTGCTGACGCCGGCACTGCCCAATCGAATTGCTTTCCGACCGTTTTTCAGCCGGTAAAAAAGCAGCCCAACGAAAATCAGACTTCCCAGAATACCGATAATCAGTTCAATCGGCAATTCATACGGGAAAATGACCACTCTTCCGATCATGTCGCATACCAGTACGAAAATTGCTCCGAAAAGCGCTGTATCCACCAGTGTACCGCGGATCTTGTCTCCCTTGAACATCGCCACAACGTTTGGAACAATCAGACCTATGTAAGATATCGAGCCAACGACAACAACAATCGAAGCAGTAATCATCGCCGCAACGGTCAGTCCCATGAACAGCACCAGATTATACGGAACGCCGAGGTTTTTGGAAAAATCCTTTCCCAGACCGACAATATTGAAATGATTTGCAAATATAAATGCCAGAATAACCAGCGGAACCGTCAGCCAGACAATTTCGTATCTCCCTTTGATTACCAGCGAAAAATGACCGACCAGCCAGGAAGACAGCGCCTGCGTCATCTCGTATTTATAGGCGAGATAGTTTGTTATGCCGCCGATGACGTTGCCGAACATGATGCCGACCAGCGGTACCATCACCACATCTTTAAACTGAATCTTCTGGATAAACCATACAAAAACCCATGTCCCGGCAATCGCTGCCGCAAACGAAAATATCGCCCGGCTCCACAAGGTCGATGCCGGCATGAACAGAAGTGCCAGCAGGATACCAAACTGTGCCGAAGAAATTGTCGCGCCAGTCGTTGGAGATACAAATTTATTGCTGCAAAGCTGCTGCATAATCAGACCGGCAACACTCATCCCAACACCAGTACACAAAATCGCCAATAGCCTTGGCAGTCTGGAAATAATAAAGATTTCCCACAATTCCACATTGCCATTTATCAGTTCCCCGGGTGTAATATCGATGACCCCGACAAACAGCGATACTACCGACAAAATAATCAACAGAATTATCAAAATAAGCGTTAATCGTAAAGATTTGATAACACCAGCTCCTTTTTTAGTTAGCCTTAGCTAACTGTCATGCAACAAAAATGCGGTACCTTGCATTTTCACACACCTACCGCAAATTACGGATGTATTATAGCATAAACAGTTAGCAATAAGCAACTGTTTAAATCAACAACATTCACATCAATTCAAATAATCTTTTTAGATATTCTGTTTTGAAATTATTCTTTCAGATAAGCTGAAAACCTCTCCCTATACACGGCATCTGCCTGTATAAAGAGAGGTTCCCCATTCACATCAGCAGGTTATCAGCAAACCGCTCAGCGGCTCATTTCATTGACATAAAAAGTGTAATAAGGCTGTCCGTTTCCTTCCTCGTAAAGAAACAGGTTTGCACTGGACACAAGGCTTCCGGACGGGTCAACCTCACTCAGCAGCCAGATCCATGTTCCGATCAGAGTCGGATTTGCCTGTACTGCTGCGTCAAATTCCTCAAAGGTAGGATAGGTATCATCCGGGAAGGCGGCATACATTGCCATCTCCTCCGATTCAAGGTCACAGTATGGACCGACTTCTTCCCTTGCCATCTCCGACTGCTCCATCAAAAAGTCATACGCCTTCCGGGTATCGATATCCTGCGGCAGATCGACCTGGTAAAAGAATGCGGTACATTCTCCATCCTGAAAGGTCAGCTCGGGCGAAACCTGATAATCGCCTACCTGAATGGTTTCGGCGGCAGTATAAGTCACCTGACCGCTGCCGTTATCCTCCTGTGACGCTGTGTCAAGTTTCCAGCCGTAGCGTTCAAAAATGGTTTCAGCCGGCTGATGCAGGCCGTTTTCGATAAAGTCGGATACATCAAATGATTCCGAAGACTTGGAACAGCCGGAAAAGCCTGCTGCTGCCAGCATTAAAATGCTGACAAATATGATGCCATTTTTCCTGAAGCACTTAATCATGATTATCCTCCTTTGCAAAACAAGGTTGCAATTTATTAATTTGGTTAACCGTTTTTTTGCTTATTATACACTGTAATTTTATCATATATTTACTTCGATGTCAACAGCTATTTTAAATTACAGTGCGCTGAAAAGCTGTCATGCCTAAAAACAGCGCTTCCCGAAGCAGTTGGCATTCTGCCTCAGAAAGTGCTGTTAAATTGCCTGTCTTGTCAAAGCTTTATGGAAGGACTGCCTGTGTCATACCCCGGAATAAGCCGAGAAACCGCCGTCAATCGGAATGCAGACGCCGGTGATAAAGCTGGCGGCATCGTTATTGAGCAGGAAAAGAACTGCGCCTGCCAGTTCCTTTTCGGAATCGCCAAATCTTCCCATCGGAGTTGCTGCCAGAATCTTTCCGGTACGGGCAGTGGGTGTACCGTCATCATTAAAGAGCAGCTTTGCGTTCTGCTGGGTAGCAAAGAAACCGGGTGCAATCGCGTTGACACGGATACCAGCCTTGGAAAAATGTACTGCAAGCCACTGGGTGAAGTTGGAGATTGCAGCCTTTGCGCCGGAATAAGCGGGAATCTTGGTCAGAGGCGTATAGGCATTCATTGACGAGATGTTGAGGATATTGCATCCCGGACGACCCAGCATCTGACGGGCAAATGCCTGAACAGGGATCAGGGTGCCGATAAAGTTCAGGTTAAAGACAAATTCAACGCCGCTTCTGTCCAGATCAAAAAAGCTCTTGACCTCGGCGTCGATATCGCCGTCTTCATAGTATTCCTTATCGGTGGTTGCGCGCGGATTATTGCCTCCTGCACCGTTCAGGAGAATATCGCATTTACCAAGGTCTGCTTCAACAGCATCTGCGACTGCATAACAGGTTTCCTTGTTCAGTACATCGCAGGCATATGCTTTTGCAACGCCGCCTTCCGCGTTGATTTCATCGGCGAATCTCTGTGCTGCTTCAAGGTTAATATCCAGCAGGGCGACTTTTGCGCCCGCTCTTGCCAGTACCTTTGCAAAGCTGGAGCACAGGACACCACCGGCACCGGTCACGACCGCTACCTTTCCTGTCAGATCAGTATTCAGTACATTCTTTTCCATAGCCATTTCCTTTCTTCATCGGGTAAAATCATCATACACGATTTGCTTTTTCACAGGCTTCAAACAGACCGTTGAGATAAGCTGCTCCCAGCGCGCGGTCATACAGTCCATATCCCGGCTTTCCGGTTTCGCCCCAGATCATCCTGCCGTGATCAGGACGGACATACCCGTCAAAACCGGTTTCCACCAGTGCACGGACAATCTCATAGATATCCAGGCTGCCGCAGGCAGACAGATGCCCGCTTTCCTCAAAGGAACCGTCTTCCATCAGGCGGACATTGCGGATATGCATAAACCCGATTCTCTTTGCCGCAGAGTATTTACGGACCATTGCCGGGATATCATTAAAGCTGGCGCATCCGAGCGAACCAGTGCAGAGGCAAAGGGTATTGGCAGGAGAATCAACGATAGAGAGATATCGGTCGAGATTCTTCTCACAGGTGATCACTCTGGGCAGACCAAAAATCGGATAAGGCGGGTCATCAGGATGCAGCGCCATGACAACGCCGCATTCCTCAGCAACCGGAATGACCTTTTTAAGGAAAATCTCGATATTCTTCCACAGTCCTTCCTCACCCAGCTGGCTGTAAGCACGAATCAGACCGCGAACCTCATCCTGGGTATAGCTTGCGTCCCATCCGGGCAGATGGATATCATCCTTCAGCGGGTCAAGACCTTTGAGCTGTTCCCAATACATGACCAGGCTGGTGGAACCGTCTGCGGCTTTTTTGTCCAGCTGGGTACGGGTCCAATCGAAAACCGGCATAAAGTTATAGGTGATGCATTTGACGCCGTATTTTGCACAGCGGCGGATATTTTCGCAGTATGCTTCCAGATGGGCGTCGCGTTTTTCGGTCCCGAGTTTGATATCCTCACTGACCGGCACCGATTCCACTACGTCAAAGACCAGCCCGTTTGCTTCACACGCTTCTTTTAAGTGGGCAAGCGACTCTTCCGGCCAAACCTCGCCGGGCTTTACATCATAGACAGCCGTGACAATACTGCGCATACCGGGAATCTGACGGATATATGCAAGCGTTACCGGGTCAGAATCTCCGTACCAGCGAAATGAAAGTTTCATAACAGGCTCCTTTTCTCTTACAGATTGAAATAACGTTTTGCGTTTCTGAAACAGATATCCTGAACCAGACCACCTACCAGTTCATAGTCAGCAGGATACTCGCCATCTGCCATCCAGCCGCCCAACAGGCTGCAAAGAATCCGTCTGAAATACTCATGACGCGCATAGCTCAAAAGGCTGCGGCTGTCGGTCAGCATTCCGATAAAGTTGCCGAGGATGCCCATATTGGCAAGGCTGACCATCTGTTCGGTCATACCGGTCTTGTGGTCATTGAACCACCAGGCACTGCCATGCTGGATTTTACCGGCAGTTTCAGTGCCCTGGAATGCCCCGATCAGCGAATCGATCCAGGCATTATCGGCAGGATTCAGGCTGTACAGCACCGTTTTAGGCAGGCTGCCTTCATGCTCAAGGGCATCCATCAGCCGGTAGGCAGCAGCACAGCTGTCGGTGACTGCAATGCTGTCAAAGCCGGTATCCGGACCAAGAGCTGCCATCATCCGGCTGTTCGGGTTGCGCATACAACTGAAATGCAGCTGCATTGCCCAGCCGCGTTTTGCGTACGCACGGGCACAGTGGAGCAGCAGTGTAGTCTGGTAACCTTCAATTTCTTCGGTGGTCAGCGGCTGACCGTCCATCGCTTTTTTCAGTGCCGCAGTCGCCGTCTGTTCGTCTATCATCCGGCAGACCAGATAATCCAGCCCATGGTCGGCAGCACGGCAGCCGTGCGCGTCAAAAAACGCAATCCGATCACTGAGGGCATCGGCTACATCGGACACTGTTTCCAGCTTACGTCCGGTTGTTTGAGACAGAGTATAGATATACTGGACAAATCCGGGTTTATGGATATTGAGCGCAGGGTCAGGACGGAAACTCGGCAGAACCTTTACCGGAAAGCTTTCGTCGGCAGCCAGTTTTTCATGCCAGATAAGGTCACTGCACGGGTCGTCAGTGGTACCGATCATGGCAACCTTACTCTGAAGAATGAGCCCTCTTGCGCTCAACGACGGGTCATTTTTGAGCTTTTCACAGCAGAGATCCCATACCTGCTGCGCGGTCTCTCCTGTCAGTACGCCATCAAATCCAAAATAATTTTTCAGTTCCAGATGGCACCAGTGGAACATCGGATTGCCGATTGCGCGCGGCAGTGTCTCGGCAAATTTCTGAAACTTTTCCCTATCGTCCGCATCCCCGGTGATATAATACTCATCAATGCCATTGGCGCGCATCAAACGCCATTTATAGTGATCACCGCCCAGCCAGAGCTGGGTAATATTTTCAAACCGTCTGTCTTCCCAGATCTCCTGCGGGCTGATATGGCAGTGGTAATCGACAATCGGCATATCCTTTGCGTACTCGTGATACAGCCGGCGTGCCTCAGGCGTATTCAGTAAAAAATCCTGATTCAAAAATCCGTCCATATAGATCCTCCTTTTGGCTATGATTTCTCATACTCTAAATATAAAACGAAATATTTACAAATAAAATTGTAAAATTTGCTTTTAACATTGCAAATCTTGCTGTACAATAACTTTAAGGGGGATATAAAAATGAAAAAGTTTATTGAGCGCTTTAATACCCGCCAGCAGATGCAGAAAACCTCTTTTGAAATCTTCCATTACTTTGACAGCCAGCCGGGTTCGGTTGCACTGCACCACCACGATTTTTATGAAATCTACTTTTTTATCAGCGGACAGGTGGAATATCAGATCGAAGGGCAAAGCTACCAGCTCCAGCCGGGTGATATTCTGCTCATCAGCCCACTGGAACTTCACCAGCCGATCATTGACGCCGGCTTGCAGCCCTATGAACGAATCGTCCTCTGGATCAGTCCGGCTTTTTTGCACCAGTATACATCCGATACCGTAAACCTGTCCCAATGTTTTGACATCAGTTATCAAAACCATGCAAATCTCCTGCGGCTTGCCGACCTCCAACAGCAGCAGATCCACTGCCTGCTGGATAATCTGCTGGAACAAAGCCGCACGCCGGATTTTGGGCAGGAGCTTCTCTGCCTTTCGCTGCTCCTGCAAACCGTTATCCAGCTGGGCAGGCTGATGCCGCGGCAGCTGACGCAACCGACGGCACTGCCTCAAACACTGACCGAAAAGCTTACCAGCTACATCAACCGCAATTATCAGTCCTCTCTGTCGCTGGACAGCCTTGCAGGCAAATTCTATGTCAGTAAATATTATCTTTCCCATGAATTTCACCGGGTCATGGGCGTCAGCCTTCACCGGTATATTGTCCTCAAACGGCTTGCTATGGCGCGGCAGCTGCTCTCAATGGGAGAAGCACCTGTCAGCATCTTTGAAAAATGCGGATTTCAGGACTACTCAAATTTTTACCGTGCCTTTAAAGCGGAATACGGCATATCTCCGCGGCAGTTTGCCGGTTC
>CALWWT010000064.1 GCA_944385325.1 uncultured Clostridia bacterium
GCATATCCTGACCGCTTCTTTGACTGCGGTATCGCAGAAGCAAATATGATGGGCGTGGCAGCTGGTCTGGCTGCTGCCGGCATGAAGGTCTTTGCATCTTCTTTTGCAATGTTTGCTGCCGGACGTGCATTTGAGGTTGTCCGCAACTCCATCGGTTACCCCGGACTGCCGGTCAAGATCGGTGCTACCCATGCCGGTATTTCGGTCGGTGAGGACGGCGCTACCCATCAGTGCTGCGAGGATATCGCTCTGATGCGGAGTATTCCCGGTATGACCGTTATCGTTCCTTCGGACGATGTTGAGGCAAAAGCTGCTGTCGCTGCTGCTATGGAACTGGACGGACCGGTTTACCTGCGTTTTGGCAGACTGGCTGTGCCGGTATTCAATGACCCTGAGAACTATCATTTCGAGATCGGCAAAGGTATCACCCTGCGTGACGGCAAGGATGTCACCATCGTTGCAACCGGTCTGATGGTCAATGAGGCTGTTGTTGCTGCCCGGCAGCTGGCAGAGGCGGGCATCGATGCAAGAGTTATCAACATTCATACCATCAAGCCTCTGGATGAAGAACTGATCGTCAAGGCTGCCAGGGAAACCGGCAAGATTGTTACCGTAGAGGAACACTCGGTTATCGGAGGACTCGGCAGCGCCGTCGCTGATGTCTGCGCTGAAAAATGCCCCTGCGTGATCAAGAAGATCGGCGTAAACGACGAGTTCGGCCAGTCTGGTCCCGCAGTTGACCTGCTGAAACTCTATGGCCTGTCTTCTGAAAACATCGTCAAGACTGTTAAAGAAGTCGTCGGCAAATAATCGGAAAATATTTTCCTTTGGGAGACTCTGTAATGGGGTCTCCTTTTTTATGTTTTCAAAACTTTATGCGGTGAAAACTGTTAAAATTTAAGTAGTTATAGTATTTTGTAAAATAGTAATAGTATTTTTATAAAAACTGTTGACATTTTATCAAGATATAGTATATAATATATACAAAGAAATAAACGTGAGGTGAATCCAATGGGCGAGTAAGTTTATATCTATCTGATGTTCTGGTGGTAGATAAAAAAGATAGATAATTCGGCACCTGAAAAGGTATACAATAGATGAACTTGTGGTTCTACTTGATATAATATTCTACAGGGAGGTTTGACGTATGAAAAAGTTCTTATCGATTTTGTTTTCGCTGTCACTGGCTCTTAGTGTGTTCAGTTTTAACGTATCGGCAAGTGAAGTAATAACACCTATAACAAATGAAATTCGTACTGTATCATTAGAAAGTACTTCTGCTGAATTCCAGGCAGTATTGGCAGAAAGTGGCGCTGTAATTAACGAGGAAACTCAATTGGAACTGGTTCCTCTTTCAACAACTGGCGCACGTTCTGAAGGTAGTGCTTTGATTGTAACTAATCAAGTAGAAGAACAAGTTGTAAAAAATGTTATTATCCCTGTGGGTGATGACACAATTGGCTTTGAAACTTCTACAATAACTCGTTCCGGTAGTTTTACCAACGATAATATCAGTCTTGGATGGGACGCCAAAATTATTATTTCTGGAACAGCAGTGTTTGACCGCTATGTACCAGTAATAGGTGGTGGAACATATTATCGACCAATCAGTGCATCTTTTAGCTATCAACCAGAAGTTGAAAATTCTACTGTTCATTTTTTGGAAATGCTTTACAGTTGTACTGGTCCTGTATATTCTTATTCGGATTTTGAATATCAAGGCTATGATTATGATTATATTATTCGGGTGTATTCAACATTCCCTGTCAGTGGAAGAACATATTCTACTAATGACCCATTTTTTAGTGATCTGGTGATTTGTCCGTCGTATGGTGCTTTGAATGGTCATTATATGACTTTTAATACGCGAATTGATGGACGCGATGATGGCATTACGGTAAGAATTTTTGATTAATTCTAATGATGGTTTGTATGCCAAGATGAGGTGACAGGTATGAAAATTGTATCGTGGATAAAACAGCTGATGAGTATTGGCTTATCGCTTCTGATACTTCTTTCCATTACCGGCTGCCAGTTTCAGAAGGTTGAAAAGCCTGAAAACGTCCTGCTGTTGACCCCGGAGCAGCTTGGCTTTTATGAAGAACTGTACGAAAAGGATTTGGATGCCGTTTTGAAAGCATTCGATCTGACCGAGGAGGATCTGCGTGATCCGGCCGAGGTGATGGATCTGGTGCCAGTTGATATCTATTACCTGATTCCGGATGTTGTAGAGTATCATGACATTTCGTTTTATTCCATCCTGATCTTTGCTTCTACAGGACAGAATAAGATGGAGCCGAATACCTTTTGCGGAATCAGGTTTGCGGCTCAGCAGACGGATGCGCAGCAGATAACCGAGGCTGCCGAGCAGATTTTTGCAGAGGCGCAGGAGCTTTATGGAGAACCTGCCGGAATCTATGTGAACAGCATATTGAACCCATACCGGAAAGAACAGTATCTTGCCGGTGGAAAAGGAATTTCCGACCTGTGGTATCTGAATGACAATCGCTCCTATGTAAAACTGAACGCCAGTATCAGTGAGGGTGATGAAATGCTGTGGGTCGAATATGAGATCAATCTGTTGCCCGAAGAAATGATGGAATAGTGTCCTGACGTCCGGAGAGCACCTCTCTGGACGTTTTTGCGCTTGCAGGGAAGACAGCATTTTTGCCTTTTTCCGGTCAAATCGGGCGGCTTTTTTTGGCTTGACAAAAGGGGTGCAAACCGGTATAATTTAATTTGTATCTATATGCGAACGGGCAGGGTTTGTCCGTATTTTCGGGTGTTTTTGGCCCGTGGAAAGGAATGCAACCGATATGAAAAACGCAAGAGAAATTGTTTTGACCCCCGAAGGTCTTCAAAAGCTCCAGGACGAACTGGATAACTTAAAACTTGTCAAACGTAAAGAAATTTCCGAACAGCTGAAAATTGCCCGTTCTTTCGGCGACCTGTCCGAGAACAGCGAATACGATGAGGCGAAAAACGCACAGGCAATGAACGAGGCGCGCATCCTTGAACTGGAACTGACCATCAAAAACGCCCGTGTCATCGAAGCAAGCGAGATGACCAATGAAAAGGTCCATATGGGCTCCAAGGTCCGTGTGTTCAACTCGCTGTTTGGTGAGGAGCAAACCTATACTATCGTCGGTTCGGCCGAGGTTGAACCGCTGGAACTGAAGATTTCGGATGAATCTCCGATTGGTAAGGCACTTTCCGGCGCTAAGGTCGGCGATGTTGTGGAAGTCAGCACGCCTGCCGGTAAGGTCTTTACCCTTGAGATCCTTGAGATCAACATCTGAGTAAGTAGGAAAGGAATTGAAGATAGATGAGTGAAGAGCTGAGAGAACAGCCCGAAACCGCAGCAGACGCTGCACAGGCAGAAAAGGAATTTTCGGAACATGCGCGTGTACGCCGTGAAAAACTGGCGGCTTTGCAGGAAGCCGGCGCTGACCCCTATGCAATTACCAGTTATGACGTGACCGCTCACTGTGCTGAAATCCGTACCAATTTCGAACAGATGGAAGGTCAGACGGTTCGGATTGCCGGTCGTATGATGTCCAAACGTGTTATGGGCAAGGCTTCTTTCTGCGACGTCCGCGATGGCAGCGACCGTATGCAGGTCTATGTCAAACGGGATGATATCGGCACCGAAGAATACCAGGGATTCAAGAAATGGGACCTGGGCGATATTGTCGGCGTGGAAGGCATGGTGTTCCGTACCCAGAAGGGCGAAATCTCTATCCATGCACACAGCATCCAGCTGCTTTCCAAATCCCTGCTTCCGCTTCCTGAAAAATTCCATGGTCTGAAAGACCAGGAGACCCGTTACCGTCAGCGCTATGTCGACCTGATCGTCAACCCTGAGGTCAAGGAGACATTTGTCCGCCGCAGCCTGATCATGCGGGAACTGCGTGCTTTCCTGGATGGCCGCGGATATCTGGAGGTCGATACCCCGATTCTGACTCCGTTCGAGATCGGTGCGTCTGCCCGTCCGTTTACCACCCATCACAATACGCTGGATATGGATATGGTTCTGCGTATCGAAACCGAGCTGTACCTGAAGAGACTGATCGTCGGCGGTTTTGAGCGGGTCTATGAGGTCGGTCGTATCTTCCGTAATGAGGGCATGGACCCCAAACATAACCCTGAGTTCACCACTGTCGAGCTGTATCAGGCTTATACCGACTTCCATGGCATGATGGATCTGGTTGAGGACATGATGAAGACGGTTGCGCAGAATGTCTGCGGCACACTGGTTGTTCCTTATCAGGGTCACCAGATCGACCTTGGTCACTGGGAGCGTTTGACGATGGTCGAGGCTGTCAAGAAGTACTCCGGTGTTGATTATTATGACTGGAAGACGGATGAAGACGCAATCGCTGCTGCAAAAGAACATCATGTCGAACTGCCTGAGGTCCCGACCAAAGGCGCAATTCTGGCTGAGTTCTTTGACGCATTTGTCGAGGACAAGCTGATCCAGCCGACCTTTATTTACGATTATCCTGTAGAAATCAGCCCCCTGGCTAAGCGCAAACCTTCTGACCCTGCCTTTACCGAGCGGTTTGAGTATTTTATCAACGCGACCGAGTTCGGCAATGCGTTCAGTGAGCTGAACGACCCGATCGATCAGAAAGCCCGTTTCGAGCATCAGGTTGAACAGCGCCGTGCGCTTGAACCTGAGACCCGTGCACAGGTCGATTACGACTATGTCACCGCACTGGAATATGGTATGCCTCCTACAGGTGGTCTGGGCTTCGGTGTTGACCGTCTGGTCATGCTGCTGACCGATTCCGCTTCCATCCGCGATGTTCTGCTCTTCCCCACCATGAAGCCGCTGGATAAATAAAAATTGGCTCTTTGTCAATAGTTGGGGTAAACTTTTGCCGCAGATTGTGCGGCAATGGCGGTTTGTTTACCCCAACTTTTATGATAGAACCTAAAAATTATATGAATCAGAAAATGGACAATCCCATAAACGGGACTGTCCATTTTTGACATCAGCATTTATAGATTTGTATTAAGAGGTGGAAAATGAAACATCAGTGTAAAATTACAGTACTGGAAACAAAGGTTTTTACCGATTATCAGGAAAAATATCTGGCCAATCCCAAATCAGGCCCGTGCCCATTTTTCAAAAAGGGGGATACGTTTCTTCTGGATCGAACTCCGCAAAAGGATGATTTTTATCATTTGATGAATGGAAAGTTTTGCGGTGAGGCGTGGGATGCCGTCAGCCGATATGTTTATACCGCATTACAGGGTGGTTCGATTATGCACGGCTGGACGAAGGATGATCGTATGATGATTGCCTGCTGTAATGATGGAACAAGGCCGGTTATTTTTAAGATAGAAAGAATCGATATTCCTGAAAATAAGGATGAAGAAGAGTGGCTGGCTAAACAGAACTTTACAAATACAGCGGAAAATTCGTATACAGGATAACTTTTTTTGTATCTGCAAACAGGTTCAACAGTCCTGAGAAATGCACTTCTCAGGGCTCTTTTTATACGGGAATGATTGTTCTCTGAAACAGAAAATAAGTACAGAAATTGGTAATCAGATGTGCTGTCAAGGTCGACAGCAAAGTGTAATTTTTCAGCTTGACCCAGAGCAGACCGGGTATAAAACCGACCATGAACCGCCAGACAAAGATTTCTCATACAGGTCGGATTAGGAATCAAGATCGTTCATCTGTCCCGGAGTAAGGCAATTTGTAATATTCTGACGTTTTGCCATATCATTCTGCTTGC
>CALWWT010000065.1 GCA_944385325.1 uncultured Clostridia bacterium
GGGTCTATGCCCATGTGACCGTCTATGAAGAGGTCGGGCACGGCGGCTCCGCTTCCCTGCCGGACGGCGTGACTGAGGCGATTTCGGTGGATATGGGCTGTGTCGGCAAGGGACTGCGCTGCACCGAGCGGCAGGTCTCCATCTGTGCGAAAGACTCCGGCGGTCCGTACAGCTATGAGGTGACCGGCGGTCTGATTGCCGCTGCAAAGGCAGAAGGCGCCGACTACGCGGTCGATATCTACCCGCATTACGGCAGCGACGTGGAAGCCACCCTCCGCGCCGGATACGACATCCGCCACGGTCTGATCGGTGCAGGCGTTTACGCTTCCCACGGCTATGAAAGAAGCCATCTGGACGGTGTTTACAATACACTGCTTGTTTTGAAGGGCTATCTGGGTGTATAATGGAAGCAAAAGACGACAGCGTCTGACCAGAAAGGAGTTGTTCCACGTGGAACAGTTTAGTTACTATACCCCGACCAAAGTTATTTTCGGAAAAGGTGCCGAGCTGAAAGCCGGCGAGATGATCCGTTCGTATGGTTTCAAGAAAGTTTTGCTGCACTACGGCGGCGGAAGCATCAAGAGAAGCGGACTGTATGATAAAATTGTCGCTTCCCTGAATGAGAACGGAATTGAGTTTGTCGAACTGGGCGGCGTTGAGCCAAACCCGAAGATTTCCCTCTCCCGTAAGGCTGCACAGCTGTGCATTGACGAAGGAATCGAGATGATTCTGGCAGTCGGCGGCGGTTCGGTGCTCGATTCCTCCAAATCGGCAGCAGCCGGCGCTGCCAACCACTGCGACCCGTGGGAATTCTCCTGCGGCAAGCGGGTGCCGGAAAAATCCCTGCCGGTCGGTGCGGTTCTGACCATTTCGGCAGCCGGCAGCGAGATGAGCAATTCCTGCGTCATCACCAATGAGGACGGCTGGCTCAAGCGCGGCTTTAATCATGACCTGAACCGTCCGCTGTTTGCGCTGATGAACCCCGAGCTGACCTATACTGTCAGCCCATACCAGACCGCCTGCGGCATCACCGATATCATGATGCACACATTGGAACGGTATTTCTGCTATAACGGCGACGTGGCGCTGACCGACCATCTGGCGGAAGGCTTGCTCCGCTCGGTCATCGACGCCGGAAAAATCGTCATCCAAAACCCGGAGGACTATGAAGCCCGTGCGACGCTGATGTGGGCTTCTTCCCTGTCGCACAACGGTCTGACCGGCTGCGGACGGAAGTTCTTGATGCGCTGCCACCAGCTGGAGCATGAGCTTTCCGGCATGTATGACCGTGTCGCGCATGGAGCGGGTCTGGCGGTTCTGTTCCCGGCATGGGCAAAGTATGTGTATCAGAATGAAAAGGCTCTCCCCAAATTCTGCCAGTACGCCGTCCGGGTCTGGGGCGTCGAGATGGACTTCGAGCATCCTGAGCGCACCGCGCTGGCCGGTATCGAAGCCACCGAAAACTATTTCCGCAGCATCGGTATGCCGGTGCGGCTGTCAGAGCTGGATATTGACGGCAGCGGCATTGAAGAGATGGCGGAAAAGTGCACCTTCTTCGGCAAGCGTGTGCTGAAAGACTATGTCACGCTGGACAAAAAGGAAATGATCGACATCTACCGCCTTGCGCTGTAAGCATGTGATAGGGAAAAATATGCCCCTGACGCTCTCCAAACGGGCGTTTCAGGGGCATTGTTATTGGATTCGGCTCAAACCACCTGGAACAGGAAGAATTTCAGGTAGCTGGTTTCCGGGACGTTCCACAAAATCGGATGGTCAGGCGCCTGCTGTCTGACTTCGATCTGCCGCAGTTCCCTTCCGGCGTCCCTTGCGGCACTTTCCAGCATTTTGATAAACAGGTCTTCCCGCATGAAATGGGAGCAGGAAGCGGTTGCGAGGTAGCCGCCTCTGGGCAGCAGCTTCATCGCCCGGAGGTTGATCTCCTTGTACCCGCGGGATGCGGAGTCAACCGTTTTGCGGCTCTTGGTGAAAGCCGGCGGGTCGAGGATAATAAAGTCGAATTTATCGTCCGGGTTGTGGCTTTCCATCATCCGCGGCAGCAGGTCGAATACATTTTCCGCGACAAAGCTCATTTTGTCTTCCAGGTGGTTGCGTCTGGCGTTTTCCCGTGCCATCCGGATGGCAGATTCCGAGATATCGACCGCCCGGACGTGCTCTGCGCCGCCCATTGCGGCGTTTAAAGCAAACGAGCCGGTATGGGTAAAGCAGTCCAGCACCCGTTTCCCTTTTGCCAGCCGCGCGACGGCAAGACGGTTGTACTTCTGGTCGAGGAAAAAGCCGGTTTTCTGCCCTTCCTTAAAGTCGACCAGATACTGCACGCCGTTTTCGGTGATGGTTGTCTCAAAATAGTCGGGTACGGGTTCTCCGTTAAGCGGATAGAAGCCTTTTCCCTCTTCCATACCTTCCAGGCGCCGGATGGCAACGTCATTGCGTTCATAGATTGCCCGGATATCCTGACCGTCTTCCCGCAGAATCTTGACCAGCAGCGGGAAAATAATGTCCTTCCGCTGTTCGATTCCCAGCGAAAGGGTCTGTGTCACCAGGATTTCCGAGAACCTGTCCACCGTCAGTCCCGGGAAACCGTCCGCTTCGCCGAAGATGACCCGGCAGCATGTAAGGTCAGGCGAATCAGCGCCGCCCATGACGGTTTTGCGGTATTCCCACGCATACCGCAGCTTTCTTTCCCAGAAGCTTTCGTCAAACCGGTCGTTAGCGTTGCGGGAGATCAGCCGGATGCGGATTTTGGAATGGCTGTTATAAAACCCGGTGCCGATGTACTTTCCCTTTTCGGTCAGCAGATCGATCAGACCTCCGTCTGTTACTTCTGCGCCATCCGGTGAAGGAAACAGCGCCTGCACCTCAGCGTCGTATACCCAGGGGTGACCGCCTTCAGCGGCACGTTCGCCCTTTTTGGTGATCACGGCACAGGAAAATTGTCGGCTCATTTTCATTCGTCAATCGCTCCCAATACAGATTCAAGCCGGCATTATTCTTCCCGGCTCATCGAAATCAGCGCAGAGTAAATCTCGCTCTTTTTAAAAGGGGTATTTGCAGATACCTGCTTTGCGGCATCTGCCACCCTTATACCGCTCTGAACCAGCTGGGCGGCTTCTTCAACCGCCTCTTCAAAGGTAATTTCCGGTTCCACCGGCTTTGCGGCACCTTCCAGAATGAGGACAAATTCTCCTTTAGGGGTATTTTCGGTATAATACTCTATTGCCTCTTGCAGCGTCGTCCGGAAAACCTGTTCATGGATTTTGGTCATCTCGCGGCAGAGAGAGATCCTCCGCCCGGCGCCGAATGCGGACGCCATATCCTTGAGGGTATCCAGCAGCTTGTGGGGCGCTTCGTAGAAGATCAGGGTGTGGGTATTCCCGATCAGGCTTTGCAGATGTTCCCGGCGGTTTTTGCGGTTGGTGGACAGAAACCCTTCAAACGAAAACCGCGAGGTGGAAAGACCGCTGATGCAAAGTGCGCTGATGGCGGCACTCGGTCCGGGGATGACGATTGTCTGAATATCCGCCTCGGCAGCCAGCCGGACGATATCCTCTCCCGGGTCGGACACACAGGGCATTCCCGCGTCGGAAACGACCGCGACATTTTCGCCGTCCAATACTCTTTGTATAATTGCTTCGCCGCGTTCTCTCAGGTTGTGCTCATGGTAGCTCACGAGCGGTTTGCGGATATCGAAGTGGTTGAGCAGTTTGAGTGTAACCCGCGTATCTTCCGCCGCAATGAAATCAACTTCACGCAGGGTCTGGATTGCCCGCGGTGAAAAGTCGGACAGGTTGCCGATCGGCGTTCCGACGATATAAATTATTCCGGGCATAAAGGCGTGTTCCTTTCTCTTAATAAGATAGAATACGATAAGTGATTATAAGATTATGCATAGTCGCCATAGTGGGTCAGACGTGCGGCGGTCTGCCGGTCAAAAATCAGTGTCGGCAGAACGTCCATATAGGGTTTTGCGTCTTTTTTGCCTTCCACCAGAAAGAGCCAGGGGTTGGTATTTTCATGTTTGGCAACGAACCGGAGGCGTTTTGGCTCGATATGGTGCGCACGCATCGCGCCCAGCGTATCGCACAGCCTTTCCGGACGCTGGCAAAGGCAGAGCCGTCCGCCGCTTTTCAGCAGCCAGCCGGCAGCGGCGCATACATCGTCGATCGAGCAGAGCAGCTCATGCCGTGCGATCCGGTGTGCCGGGTCAGCCGAGAGGATACCGGTGCCGCCGGTTTTATAGGGCGGGTTGCAGGTGACGAGGTCAAATTGCCCAGCCGGCAGACAGCTTTTGATATTTTTGAGGTCGCAGCAGGCGGCTTGCAGGATATCGTCAAAATTTTCGCCCTGTTGAGCCGAGTATTCGACCGAAAACCGGAACTGGTCGATCGCCTGGCTTTGGATATCGATCCCCCACATTTTGGACGGGCGCCGGTTTTTGTACAGCAAAAAGGCAATAATGCCGCAGCCGGTCCCGAGGTCGACTGCCCGGTCCTTGTGACGGAGCGGCTGTCCGGCAAAATCGGCAAGCAGGAAAGCGTCGCTGCCAAACCTGTGCTCGTCGGAAACGGCAAGGAACAGCGTATGGCTGAGTTTTTCCAGCCGGTACGGCAAACGGGAAACGGGTGTCTGAATATCCTCGCTGGTCATAGAAACCTCCTGACATTTTGATAGGCTGTAAAAATAATTATACCATAGCGGATAAGGGCGCTGCAAGGAAAAAATAATTTTTTTGAAGAAATTGCGAAAAAGCACTTGCAATTTGTGTTTCTTTGTGTTATAATACGTCTTGCATCCACGGAACGATAGACGCGTCGGTGTGATGGAATTGGCAGACGTGACGGACTCAAAATCCGTTGGTAGCGATACCGTGCGGGTTCAAGTCCCGCCACCGGCACCATATGCGGATATGGCGGAATTGGCAGACGCGCTAGATT
>CALWWT010000066.1 GCA_944385325.1 uncultured Clostridia bacterium
GGAGCGGTCTAGCCCGAAACGAGTTGTCAAGGATTTTTTTAATCAAATTCACGAAAAAGTCACAAACAAGCGCCTCTTTTTTGTCTGGACGAGTTTACTTTCCCCGGCGCATGGGATATAATAGAAACAGAGATAAGGAAAACTTGAGTTCTAAAGAATAGAAAGGGTGAGCTTCATGAATTTGGCGAAAATCTCTGCAAACGGTCAAATCACTGTGCCGGTGGAAATCAGGCGGCAACTTGGTCTAAAATCAGGTGATAAAATTCTGTTCCTCCAAAATCAGAATGGGGAAATCGTTGTCAGCAACGCCTCCGCTGCGGCCATCCGAAAAGCGCAGACGGCATTTGCCGGAGCCGCCGAAGCGATGGGGGTATCCAGCGAGGATGATATTCAGGCGCTTGTAGACGAAGTGCGTTATGGAAAGGGACGATAAAATGCGGATATTGGTAGACACAAACATTCTGTTTTCCGCACAAACATAATTTTTTGTGTTATTTTTCCTGAATTGCTGCCGTAACCGGGCAGCTTCATGATATTGATTCATAATATCTGCTCCTAAAAAACAGTGCCTATGTACAGAAAAAGCGAAACAGCAGACCATCTGCCGCTTCGCTTATTCAAATTATCCCTTATGGTGTTCGGAAGGCGCTTTTGTTACAAGGTTTACCTCGTTATCCTCTTCCTCGTTTTTGATTTCCCAATGAATCAGGAAGGTGAGGGCAGCTCTCAGCAGGATGATTGCACCGACGATCATGATCTCCGAAAGGTCACGGACAACGACCGTTCTCAAAATCTCGCCGCCCAGCTTGAATTCCAGTCCCATCGCCATACCTTTTGCAAGCTTAAGACGGGTAAGCGGGTCCCGGCGGATATAATTGACTACGCCACGGATACCAGCCACTGCAATAACCACCACGCCGACCACCTCAAACAGGATGATCGAATACTCCGCCATCCATTTTACAAGGTTTTCCAGCGTAACATACAATTCCATAACCAGTCCTTTCCGGGAGCCAATGCCTCCCACTGTGATCGGTTCTATTTTACCATAACCGGTTACGGCAGGCAAGTACATTTCCAAACTTTACCGCCAGTTTATAGCACCATCACCAGCGTGCCGATTGAAATTAGCAGCCCGCCGATAATCGATTTGGCGGAAGCCGTTTCCTTCAGAAAAACAAAAGCAAATATCAGCGTAAATACGATACTCAGCTTATCGATCGGCGCCACCTTGGAGACTTCTCCCATTTCCAGCGCCTTATAATAAAACAGCCAGGAAGCGCCGGTCGCCAGCCCGGACAACACCAGAAAAGCCCAGCTTTTCCCGGTAATGCCGGAAATACCGCTCTGCGTTCCGGTGATGAATACCATTCCCCACGCCATCACCAGTACGACAGCGGTACGGATCGCTGTTGCAAGGTTGGAATTGACCCCATCGATGCCGACCTTCGCGAGAATTGACGTCAGCGCGGCAAAAACCGCTGACAGCAGCGCATAGACCACCCACATATTTTTAACCCCTTTCAAACCTGTTCATTCCTTTCCATCCATTTCCTCTTCCAACAGCCGGATAAGCGGGCGGTTTTCGTCCCTGCGCGCCTCTTTGGAGCGGATATAAAGCGTATCCAGCACCTCCAGAAATACTGCCAGCTTTTCAGGTTCGGTCTGCTGGTACAGCCACCCATAATAATACGCTTCCAAAGCAGCCCGGCTGTTTTTAAGGGCTTCTGCTTTTTCTGTCGGAAAGATCCTCCGCCTGCGCCTGTCGCCCGGGTCAACTTCCCGGCGGATAAACCCTTTTTTCTCAAGGCTTGCCGTCAGATGGGCAACAGCACTCTTTTCCAGATACAATTGCCGCCCAATTTCATCAGGCGATATACCCGGTGACTTACGAATACAATGGATAACTTCATATTCGCTCCCACCCAGCCCCTGATCTTTTGCCCGGGACTGGACAAAATGAGCGGCATTCCGGGCAATTTTGGTAATTTTGCGGCGGCTTGGATCCATACAAAAACACTCCTTTCCAAAATAGTTGTACTCTCAACTATTTTGAAGATACAACTTTTTTCTCACCCTGTCAACCCGCATTCTCAACAAAAAACGGTACCCATTTTCAGGATACCGTCCTCATTTCCATTATTCATCCGGCAAGGTCACACCGCTATCCCGCAGTGCCTGTGCCCTTTCACAGATACGCCGCAGCCGATGATTGACGCCGCTTCTCGACAGCGGCACCGTCAGCATCTCCGCCAGCTCCCGCAATGAAAGCGCCTCATTTTCAAGGCGCAGCTGTGCCAGTTCCCTTAAATCCTCATCCAGCCAGGAAAGCCCAACCGTATCGCGGATAAAACGGATATCCTGCACCTGTGCGGCAGCTGCCGAAACCGTTTTATTCAGGTTGGCGGTTTCACAGTTGGTGGTACGGTTGACATGGTTGCGCACCGTCTTGACCACCTTGATCTCCATCAGCTTCATGCTTGATCCGGTCGCGCCGGTCAGCGTGAGAAAATCCTCGATCTGTTCGCTTTCTTTCAGGTAAAGGATTTCGCATCCCTTTCTCCGCGCGACCTTGAACCGGATGCCGACCTGTTCGGCAACCCGGTGGATCTCTTCCGCAAAGAGCGGTATCAGGGCGTTGATTTCCAGATGGTATTCCTTTTCCGGATTGGTCATCGAACCATATGCCAAAAACAGTCCGCGTAAAAACGCCGCCGCACATCCATCCGGCTGCAGCAGTTCGTCATTGAGCGGGCTCCTGCCCAGATGGTAATATTCCCGAAGCAGCTGTCTGGTATGCTCATGTTCGATGCAGACGGTATAGACCTCCACATCTCCTTTCAGCCGATGCAGATCCCGACGGATATCGACAATCGCGCCCAGCTCAGCCAGCATTGAAGCAACTTCCTGCGCAAGCGCCCGGTTTTCGGTGGTGAAGATCGTCGGCTGCTGAGGGAAAGACTTGCTCAGCTTAAGTATGCCATAAACCAGCGCATTGCGGTGGTTAAAGCTTCTGGGCGGGTATTCCAGCAGTTCCAGCTTGACATCCTGACAAAACGACAAGGCACAACTCCTCATTTCTCAATATCGCGATGGCTGATACGGACGTTGGCTCCGCGTGCAGCCAGATCATCATACAGATACCCGGCAATTGTCACACTCCGGTGATGACCGCCGGTACAGCCGACAGCAATGGTCAGCTGGGTTTTACCTTCCTTCTGGTAAAGCGGCAGAAGGAACCCGACCAGATCTTTCAGCCTGGACAGCAGCTGGACCGACTCAGGTGCGTTCATGACATAATCCCGCACCGGCTGTTCCAGCCCGGTATGTTCTTTCAGCGAAGGGATGTAAAATGGGTTGGGCAGGCACCGCACGTCAAACACCAGATCCGCTTCACTCGGCAAACCGTGCTTAAATCCGAACGACATCACGCTGACCAGCATTCCCTGCCCAAGGTCTGCCGCAAAAATCGCGCACAACCGTTTGCGCAGCTGGGAAGCGGAAAGCCGAGTGGTATCAATCAGGTAGTCCGCCCGTCTTCTTGCCTCAGACATTGCCTTGCGTTCAGCGGCGATCTGAGCTGCCAAACCACCATTGACAATATCCGCCATCGGATGGCGGCGGCGGGTTTCCTTATACCGCCTGATCAGTTCCTCATCCGAAGCGTCAAGGAAAAGCATCTTGAATCCTGTCCCTTCCTCCTTCATTTTATCCAGTTCCTGGCAGAGCCCGTAAAACATATTGCCGCCGCGCATATCCGTCACAACGGCAATACGGTTCAGCGCACCGCCTGCCGCAACCGACAGCCCGGCAATCTTTCCAATCAGCTGGGGCGGCATATTGTCTACACAATAAAACCCGATATCCTCCAGCGTATCCATTGCCCGGGATTTTCCTGCACCGGACATTCCCGTTACAATCAGAAAATCCATATCCCTTCCCCCTTTTTCTGTCCCAGCCCGCTCAGTCTCCCAGCCGGCGGACCTCCGGTTCCAGCCAGTAACCGGTCTGCTGCTGCACCGTCTGCTGGACCTTTTCAATCAGCTCATTGATTTCCGCACAGGTCGCGCCGCCCAGATTGACAATAAACCCGGCGTGTTTTTCGCTCACCTGTGCATTGCCGACCCGGGTACCTTTAAGTCCGCACTGTTCAATCAGGCTTCCGGCAAACGCGCCTTCCGGTCGCTTAAAGGTCGAACCGGCACTTGCAAATTCCAGTGGTTGTTTTTCTCTGCGTCTTGCCATCAGCTCGGTCATTTTATCGCCGATCAGCTGCTTATTGCCATTTTCCAGCCGGAAAGCAGCCCGAAGGATGCACCACCCGGGATGAGCCGAAAAGATACTGCGGCGATAGGAAAGTTCCAGCTTTTCTTTGGCAAGCCGGCAGACCTCTCCTGATTCATCCAGATATTCTGCCCATTCAATCACATCCCGTACCTCACCGCCGTACGCGCCGGCATTCATAAACACGCCGCCGCCGACTGTCCCGGGAATTCCATAGGCAAATTCCAGACCGGTCATTCCTTCACTCTGTGCCATTCTGCAAAGGGCATTCATCCCAACGCCTGCATCCGCAATCAGCAGCTGACCGTCCCTTTTCAGTTCCGACAAGCCCCATGTAAAGACGACCACACCGTCCAGCCCGTTGTCTGACACCAGCAGATTGGAGCCCCTTCCGATAAACCATACCGGGTCAGCCTTTATCCGGCGCAATTCCCTGACCAGCAGATTCAGTTCCTCCGCAGATGACGGCAGAGCTGAAAACGCGGCGTTTCCACCAACCCGGAAGGTTGTATACTCCCGCATCGGCGTACCGGTGCGGCAGGAAATACTGTGCTGCTGACAAAAACGGGTCAGCCCATCGAGATCAATCCTCAAAATGTTCCATCCTTTCAAAAGACTGCTGCAAAAGGGGTTTTCACCACTTTGCAGCAGTCCTTCCTTCAAACTGTTTCCAGACCGTTATGCCGGAAATTATTCATGCAGTTTCCAAAGCATCGCGGCGCCGATGGTACCGGCGTCGTTGCCCAGTTTGCAGACCCGCAGCTGGCAGGTCGGCTGACCCTTGATCGAATAAGCTTCCCGTTCAATGAACTCACGCAGCGGAGCCAGCAGGGTTTCACCCTCCTTGCAGATGCCGCCGCCGATCAGCAGCACTTCCGGCTGGAAGATATTGATATAGTTGGTCAAACCGGCGCCCAGATAGTTCTGATATGTATTGACGACTTCGATTGCAACCGGGTCGCCCATCCGCATACCGTCATAAGCAGTCTTGCCGTTTACATCGTCCAGTGTCGGCGCAACTTTCCAAAGAGCAGAATCAGGATGCGCTTCCATAGCCTCTTTTGTCATCTTGATCAGACCGGTTGCCGAAGCATACGCTTCGATACAGCCTTTACGACCGCAGGTGCAGGGACGTCCGCCGTATTCAACAACCATATGCCCCAGCTCACCTGCAAAGCCATTGAAACCGGTATAAATCTTGCCATCGATAATAATACCGCCGCCAACACCAGTGCCCAGCGTAATGACAACGACATCCTGGTAACCTGCCGCAGCGCCTGCAAGTGTTTCACCATATGCTGCAACGTTGGCGTCATTTTCCAGATAGACAGAGGTATGCAGACGGTCTTCCAGATACTTTCCAAGAGGAGTATTACGGAAACCGAGGTTATTCGCATATACTACGATACCATTTTTAGAATCGACTGCACCGGGCGTACCAACGCCGACCGAACTGATGTCCGAAATGGACAGTCCCAGTTCTTCCATAGCCATCGTAGCGGCTTTAGCAATGCGGTCAGCCAGTCCCTCATCATTGCCATCGACCTCAGAGGGGACGCTTGCCTTGGCAAGAATATTATAATTTTCATCTACAACGCCCGCTTTGATGAAAGTACCGCCAAGGTCAATACCTACATAATATTTCATAATCTCCGTTCCTTTCTACGGTCGTCCAAACCCGAACCGTTTGCTGAACCATTTATATTCAGCCTGTTTTTTTATAGTATATCACAGTACGCCGCTCTTTTCAACCACTAACTTTTGTGAAAATTTATCTTGTAACACCTTTTGCTGCCGCCGCATACTATGGCGTACATCAATCAAAAGGAGGTTGCTCAATATGTGTGGCAACAATTGCAGTTGGATTCTGATCATCATCCTTCTCCTGGTATGCTGCGGCGGATGCAATTTCGGCGGCAACGGCAATACCAATAACGGTGGCTGCGGCTGCGGCGGTTGCGGATGCGGCGGTTGCGGTGGCTGCGGCTGCGACAACAACAACGGCTGCTGCTGATCATCCCAAAACACCCATCTGCCTCCCTGCTGCGGCAGGGAGTACATATGCTGTGATTATCCGCCCGTCCATCCGGCGAGCCGTCCATCCTCTAAAATGAGACCTGCGGCGGCCGCCATATCCGGGCGATACAATTCATTGCCCAGCACATCACCTTCCCAGCCGTCCGGCGGATAAAGCTGTATCCGATAAAGGGTACGGTTATCCTGCTGCACGGACGACTCAAAAACGGCAGCATTTTCAGGGATACAGACGCCGGCAGTCAGGATAAAGGCATCCTGTTCCATACTGTATGCTGCCATCGCGCAATCCTGCGGAGAATCAATTACTGTTCCAAACAGTTTTCCGGCAAGATCTGCCACTTCCGTTCCAGGCAGTACAACCTGACCGTTTACGACAGAAGGCATATTTCCCGTTTCCATTAAATACCAGATCACTGCTTCCTGCTGCTGGACAACCGTCAGACTGGATGGATCTTCAAAAAAAGGCGTTCCAGCAGCTGAAAATGCGGCAGCCAGTGCAACCGCCTGCTGCTGGGAAAGTACCATCCGGGAATCAATCTGCGATTGGACAGAAGCAGCCGCATCGGCAGACACGGTATCGGATTCGGAAAAGCTGGACAGGCTCTCTTCTGTATAATCATAGCCAGCCTGTAACCATTCACCCTGCTGACCTGCAAGTGCTGTCTCCTGACCAGCCGACCATACTGATGTCCCCAAGCAAAAAACCGAAAGCGCGATAAAAACTGCCGCCATCGCAGTGAGCCTTGCCTTTTCCCCCATATCGGACCTCCTGGTGCTCTGTATAGCTGTTCTATATATATGTACCTGCCAGAAAGGTTATCCACTTGCGGACAAGAAAATCTGAAAAAGGGCTTTACAAAACAGATTTGATATGATATAATGCATTGGTAACAGTGGAAAGCTGTACTTGCTACTGTGGCTCAGCTGGCAGAGCAGCTCACTCGTAATGAGCAGGTCGTCCGTTCGAATCGGATCAGTAGCTCCAAGACAAACCCCGTAACCATCGAAGGTTGCGGGGTTTTTGGTTTGTTTGGGTAATGGTCTTAAATCAGAATTGGGAAACTTTCGGGATTTTTTCTCTACATTAAGCAAAATCTATCAACACAGCCCGACAGGGTGCGCCATCGCATCCGCCGAGGTTAATCGGTGCGGCGTTAAGCAGGTATACACCTTCCTCGACTTCACCCAGCCGGATACCTTCCAGCAAAACAACCTCAGCGCCCAGCAGAATATGGTGCACCTCAGCCGGAGCATCTTCCGGGCCGACCGTCTGGGATTCGTTGCCGAACAGCCAGATACCAGCCTCGGCAAACACCCTTGCAGCTTCGGCAGAAATAAACGCAGAGCCTTTCATCAGCAGTCTTTTCGCTGACTGAGGGTCTGCTTTTTTTGCTTTATCAAGCAGTTTTTCAGCGTCCGCTGCCGTCACTTCTCCGCAAGCTTTAGCAACATAGCATTTGCCGATGAATTTTTCGAGGCTTATCTGTTCAACCGTCTTTCCATCCCGGCAGAAATGCCAGGGTGCATCGATATGGGTACCGTTATGGGCGCATAGACTGACTTTAGTCAGATTGCAAGCAGCACCTTCGTCGATTCTCAGTACCGCTGTTTTTTCCGGCTTGGGGTCGCCCGGAAAGACAACACAGTGAAAAAGTTCCTGCGTAATATCATAGATTTTCACAAAAACGCCTCCTGACTTTATAAATCCGTTTTTTAGTCCGCAGTTTTCCACATTGCGGCGTTTAAAAGGTGTATTCTTTCTTCTTTTTCCCAAAATAACGGTGGGTCAGCTGTCCGGCAGCAGCAGCGCCTTCATTCCATCCAACCGCTGCCGCCTGATGAGAAACAAGTGCCAGCAGTTCCCTGTTTGCCGCACCGTTTTCCGTCAGCCGTTCCAGCATTCCGACATCACGCATTTTGACCAGCAGCCCGGCAAGTTCCGGAAGGTGTCCATTCAGATAGTCGAGATACTGCTTTTTCGCATCTTCCGACAAGCTGTCCGGAAATGCTATCCGGCAGCTGGCGATTTTACAGAGCGTTTCAGTCGTTTCACCCGGCAGCGCCACCGGGAAAACCTTATCATAATCGGCAAGTGATACGCCGCCGGAAGCAGTAAAACACTGGCGGTAACGGTAGCCCTGTCCTGATATCGAATAGGTAAAGATATGGGCAGGCGTATTTTCATCCATCGATTCAAAATATTCCGGATAAAACAGCCTTGTCCGTTCGCCGTCCGCCCCAAAATAAACCGTCAGGTCAGAACTAATGACGGCGAGCAGCTTTTTCAGCCCGCTCCCCTCGTCCACATTTGCGCGAATGATCAGCTGTTCCAGTTCCCAGCAGTTGGTGAACAGGTCGCTCCCGACCGCGTCGATAGCAGTGCCAACCGACAGGCTGCGCAATTCACGGCAGTTATAAAATGCGGCATTATCGAGAATTTTCACACTGTCCGGCAGGTGAACCGACTGGACAAAACTGCCGTCAATCCGCCGTCCGCTATCGAAATTACCGGTTTTATCTGCATTTTCCGGTTCTCTTCCACCGGGTGCAAAGCAGTACCGCCCGATTTCCACGACCGGACGGTCACCAATCTGCTCAGGAATGACCGGCGATGGGGTATCACCATATACGCCCAATAACGAGACACCGCCGTCCTTTTCTTTCCATACAAATGAAAGTTCCATCCCTTATCCTTTCCGCTCAGAATTCACGGCTGTGTTCGTCACCGCGGATTGCATCCTGTTCCAGCTGCTGACGCAGTGCCGCACGCCTGGAACCGACCAGCAGCGACTGGTTATACCGGTAAAAACGGTCGCATCCATTATCGGCGATAAACGGCGCAGAATCACGACCGACCGTCAGTTCGGTCACAAAAACGACCATCTCCTGACCTTCACCAAATGCATTCTCGATAAAGTCAAACGCGTATTCCAGCGCCTGAGAAGCTGTTTCGGTAAGCTTTTCAGCATGTTCTGCCTGTGCTGCAAACCCAGCCCGTGCCTGTTCAAATGCCTCTTCAAAATCTGCCGATACCGGTGTCCATTCGCCCAGCAGACGGCTCACCTCCGACAGAATACCGTCTTTCCGCTTATCCGGAAGCAAACGGTGATGTTCCTGTAACTGTGCATCCGCTGTCTTTTCATCCAGCATCTTCTGCCAGAGCTGTGCCGGCGTTCCCTCGCCGGATGCCGCGTGGAATGACTTGAGAAACGCGTAACAGCTTTCGGTGACTGCTTCGGCATCCCTTGCTGCCGCAAACCGGACTGCAAGTCCGCTTCCGATCAGGCTGACCAGGCTGAGACGTTCATCAAATGCCGCATCCATCGCTCTCGCATAAACGCCGGAACGGATTCGCCCGGCAAGGATTTCGTCCACGCCATATGCGTCACTGTATTTGCGGTAAAGTTCAAGGTAAGCAGCGACATCCCTTGCAACTTCCTCATGCTGCAAAAACTGGTGCACCAGTTCCCAGTCGGTCGGAAGCTCCAGCTGCTGATAGACATACAAGAGTTCCGACAAGTCTTCCCAGCCGCGCGCCGTCACAAACTGCGTTCCGTCCACATCCGGAATGATTTTATAGAAATTCTGCGGACGCAGTTCCAGATAGCTGAGCAGCGCCGGGAAAAGTCCGCGCGCACGGGCATATTCTTTCCATACCGGTAAATCAGCTTCAATATCCATCCGGCGGACACGGTCGAGGGTTACAATATCAAAATCCCGCACCGATTTGTTATATTCCGGCGGGTTTCCGGCGGCAATGATCAGCCAGCCTTCCGGAAGCGGCTGGTTACCGAAGGTCTTGCACTGCAAAAATTGCAGCATTGTCGGAGCGAGCGTTTCGGAAACGCAGTTGATCTCATCGATGAACAGTATGCCTTCTTTTTCGCCCGATTCGATTCGTTCCCAGACACTGGCTAAGATTTCACTCATGGTATATCCGGTGACGCTTCTGTTTTCACCGCCATAAACTACTTCCTTAATAAAGGGCAGACCGACCGCTGTCTGACGGGTATGGTGGGTAATGGTGTAGGACACCAGCCCAACACCGCATTCCTGGGCAGCCTGTGCGACGATCTGGGTTTTGCCGACACCGGGCGGTCCGATCAGCAAGAGCGGTCGCTGGCGAATAGACGGAATCCGGTAATTTCCGGTATTATCCCTTGAAAGATAGGCACGGATGGTATGTTTGATTTCCTCTTTGGCACGTTTGATATTCATAATTTGGTTTCCTTCCCCATTTGACTGAGCTGTTCACGGTCGAGCGTCAGCCGCATTGCCCATCCCGGGACAGCAGCTTCATTCAGCCCGCCGGCTTCTTCACCGGCAAAGACAAACACCGTCTCCCATGGCGGACGGCGGTTCGGATATATTCCCTTACCATCGGTAAAATAGAGCATACCCCGAAGCCCCTTCAGTTCACCCTTTTCTTTCAGCTGATACAGATACCGGAAAGCCGGACGGAAATCGGTTCCGCCGCCGCCGATAATGGTAAAATTATCTGCCATCCTTTGCATCTGGTCAGGACTTGTCAGCAAAGTATCTTCCCGAACGGCATCGTCACATTGCAGTAC
>CALWWT010000067.1 GCA_944385325.1 uncultured Clostridia bacterium
TGAGGAACCCCACCATAGTCCCATCCTGGGAGACGATGGGGGCGGAGGTGATGTGCTTGTCGGAGAAATAGGCGATGGCGTCCCGAACGGTGGCCTCCTTGGGCAGGGTGTAGACCTCATGCTCCATGTGCTGGGACAGGGAACCGGCGGCGCGGGGCTCAGTCATGGCGACAGCTCCTTTCAGCTTGCGGTAGTAGCGGTCCACATAGACGATGTAGACGATGCCGCCCACCACATAGGCAATGGCCGTCAGGGCGAAGCCCAGGGGGAGGCCAATGGACTCCTGGAGGCAGCCCATCAGCAAAGAGCCGATGCCGATGCCGATATCATAGGACAGCATATAGGTGGCGATGGCAACACCACGTCTGGGAGCGGGCGTGGTTCCGGTGACGAATGACTGGAACAAGGCTGTAAAATGCCGTAACCGACACCAAAGAAGAAACCAGCAATCAGCAGATGGGCGCCGGTCCCCAAAAACAGATAACTCACCATTGTTGCAATCAGAATGATCAGGCTGATGTAGACCAGTACCCGATGTTTGCCTGCATCAATCATCTTTTGGGTCGATAATTTAGATAGCAGCATACCGATTACAAGGAAGATGTAAAAATAGGGAAGGAATGAAGTCAATTCTTTTTCCTGCGCCAGAATGGACGAATAGGCGATGACCGCGCCATAAGGGATCATCAGAAACATCATGTTCAGCATAAAAGGAAAAGCAGGTTTGTAGATCGAATCTTTCAGCGAGAATTTTTTTCGCTCCACTTTTGGATACCGGATGCGGCAGCATGCGACACAGATAAAGGCTGCGACCGTAATGCCAAAAATGGTGAGGAAGGAAGCTTTACTGCTCATATTGTTCTGAACCTGAATGCCGACATAGGGTCCGACCGCCATACCGATTGAGATGGTGAAGGCAAACCGGCTGATGTCTTCGGTAATTTTTCTGGTGGGTAAGACATCGCTGGCCAGCGTCATGGTTGCAGAGCCGCATACCGAATAGACAGCGCCCATATACAGACGTACAACGATCAATGCGCCAAAGAGCGGAAAGGCGATAAACGCCGGAAACGACAGGCAGAACAGCGCCAAAAATACCAGATAGACGCGGTATCGGTTAAAGTTGTCGAGCAGATATCCGGCAACCGGACGAAAGAGGATGGTTGCAACAGACATTGCGGTCAGTACAATTCCAACTTTGGAGCCGGTGATCCCGATTTCCTGACAGTAGACAGGGATAATTGGAATGGATGCGTAAAATGCTGCCAATACCAGCAGATTGGTGATGAACAGAAGGATAAACTTTCTGTTCCAGATTTTTTGTGGTTTTTCCATTTGGATGACACTCCTTTGTATTGCAATCAAACTAGTGGCAATTGCCACCATATTTTTATGATAGCACAAAAAAACAGCATCGTCAATATCTGGTTGCAATTGCTACCAAAAACAGGTATAATCGTATATAGTGATAAGGAGGTTTCGAATATGCCCAATATTATGGAGAGTCCGTTCAAATCTGTTTCTATTCTGTACAGAAAGTCACATATCTGGCTGAATAACGGCTGTGCACAGTATGACCTGACTGCCGCACAAGCTGTGGTTATTTTAATTGTATGTGATTTTGGAATGCTGACGCAGGACGAAATTACAAAGCGGTTGGGGCTGGACAAGAGCGTGATCGCCAAAACAGTCACCAAATTGGAAGAACGGGGATTTATGCTTCGTTCGACCAACGCAAAGGATAAGCGAACATATGATATCCAACCGACGAAAAAGGCATGGGAGGTTTATCCGGCTGTAAAAGAACAGATCGACATTTGTTTTCAGCGGATGACACAGAAGATGACCGATGATGAGCGGACGGAATTCAGACGGCTTTTATTGATGGCTGCGGAAACTACCCTCGGACAGGATGACTGACGGCAGTTTGAACCGACTGGCGTCTGCTCAAACAGCTGTCAGTCGAGGAAAATGAGAAAGTCGGGCGCTTGATCAATTTGGAAAATAATGGAAATTGTGATAACTGCCCAAACTGTGGTTGCAAAATTGTTGGGATGTACAAATCTCATAAAAATCTGTTGACAATTTATGACGAATCAATTATATTATAGGTACAAAAACGTTTTCGGGAAGTGATGAAACTGGCTGTGTCGATCAAGGAAGTTGCGAAGCTTTCCGGGGTATCGGTCGGAACGGTTTCAAGAGCTTTTAATAATTATCCCGATATCAAACCGGAAACTCGTCAAAGGATTTTACAGGTTGCAAAAGAACTTGGGTATTCCCCTACATTGTCTGCGAAGAATCTGTCGTCCAAGAAAAGCTCAGGAATGGCGCTGATTCTGTCCCAGCTGCTGAATGAACAGGTTGCCGGACGGGATGCCGATGGCCGGGTATTCATGCAGCGTACAACGGAGGATTCTTCGTTTCTGATCATGTGCGGTGCATGCCGTTACGCGATTGAACGGAATCTGGACATGCCGGTGTATGTCTATTCCAGCGAGCTGCAAAACCGCAAGACATATGAACAGTTTTGCCGGGAACACCGTTTAGGCGGGGCACTGCTGTTCGGATTGCAGACGACCGATAATTACTATAAGGCGCTGTCGGAATCGACATTGCCCTGTGTAACGGTTGATACAAGGGTCGTCGGTGAGAATGTCGGCTATGTCGGGACCGATAATATCGAGTCCTTTCGGGAGCTGACCGATTACCTGCTGGATGCCGGGCATGAAGAACTGCTGGTACTCAATGGCCGAAAGGTCGCGACAGTCTGTCTGGAGCGTCTGGCAGGCGTATACGAAGCTTACAGCGCACGGGAAATGCAGCTGCGGAGCGAAGACGTTCTGTATACCGATTTCCGTGAAGACCTGACGGAAAAGGTGGTTACCAACTACCTGGGAAAGTACGGGAAAAGTCGTGCGACTGCCTTTCTTTGTATGTCGGACCTGATCGCGATTACCGCAATCCGGACGATTCAGAAGATGGGGTTTTCTGTACCGGACGATTTTTCGGTTGTCGGATATGATGGCATGGCGAGCGGCCGGTTTATCTATCCGGGACTGACGACTATTGATCAGAACCTGGAAGCAAAGGGATACGCTGCTGCACGACTGCTCAACCGAATGATGAATGGCTGGACGGAGGAAAAGGAGATTCTGATGCCGTACCAGCTTGTCAAGAGGGGAAGCGTTGCACCGCCATGGAATCTTACAAGTG
>CALWWT010000068.1 GCA_944385325.1 uncultured Clostridia bacterium
GTGAAGAACTCCGTCCTGTGACCGAAACACAGTGGACAATCTTTCGCCGTTTCCTGCACCTTACCGATAATCAGCAGCAGGCACTGCTTGCCCTGATTGACAGCTTCAACAATCCATAAAAAGACAAATCCCTTTTACAGTCTGCGGCTGTAAAAGGGATTTACTCTTATATACAATTATTTACCAAAGTATTCGGCAACTTCCTTGAGGTGCTCGATAATCGGCAGATGCTGCGGACATACGCCTTCGCACTGACCGCAGGCAATACAATCACTCGCCTTGCCAAAGACATTGATCAGACGGTCATAATATTCGCCCTGCGGCGTCCAGCCCTTTTCCTTGACTTCCTGCTTATCGGCGTTGTACAGCGAGAAATACTTGGGAATTGCAATATGCATCGGACATCCGTCGGTGCAGTAGGAACAACCGGTACAGGGAATCGCGATATTGGCATTGATCAGTTCCACTGCCTGCTCGACCAGCTTATGTTCCTCATCGGTCAGCGGCTTGAGGTCCTGCATGTAATCGGTATTGTCCAGTACCTGCTCGATATTGCTCATACCCGACAGAACCAGCTTAACACCCGGCAGGCTGGCAGCAAAACGGATCGCCCAGGAAGGAACCGACATATCCGGCGCTGCGTCCTTGAACAGTTTTTCAACCGACTCAGGAACCTTAGCCAGTGTGCCGCCCTTGACAGGCTCCATAACAATGACCGGTTTGCCATGTTTGACCGCAACTTCATAGCATTTGCGGGACTGAACGCCGGCACTCTCCCAGTCAAGATAGTTGATCTGCAGCTGTACAAACTCAAATTCCGGATGCTCAGTCAGCACCTGATCCAGCAGTTCAGCATTGTCATGATAGGAAAAGCCGATATGTTTGACCAGACCCTGCTGTTTTTTCTCCATCAGCCAGTTGAAGCAGTCCAGCTCGGTATAAACCTTATAATGGTCATAACCGATATCGTGCAGCAGATAGTAGTCGAAATATTCGACACCCGTTTTTTCTCTCTGCTCATTGAAAATACGGTCGCGGTCCTCTTTGGTTTTGAGGAACCCGGCGTGCAGTTTGGTCGCAAGGGTAAAGCTGTCACGGGGATGACGTTTGACCAGTGCTTCTTTTGCGGCATTTTCGCTCTGGAAGCCGCAGTACATCCAGGCGGTATCAAAATAGGTAAATCCCCTTTCCAAAAAGAGGTCGACCATTTTACTTACCTGTTCAATATCAATTTTCGACGGATCATTCGGATCGACAGAAGGCAGACGCATCAAACCAAATCCAAGTTTTTTCTCCATCTGTTATCATTCCTTTCATTTAGTAAGGCACCCAATTCAACTATCAGTATTGTAACATCCAGTCTTCCAAAATGCAAATACCTATTTTAAATCCAGCTACATATTTTATGCCTATACAAAAAAGGCTCAGTCCTTGCCGTAAAGCAGAATTTCAAAAGAAGTTTCGGTTGTCAGTTTGGTGAGGTCAGCCGCTCTTCGCTGCCCTTCCGCAGAGGTTTTATAATAATACGGTGTCATCATGAACAGATCCATGATCTCTCCGTCACGCAGTGTAATGGTATCCTCCACCGGTACACTGCGCAGAAAAGTCAGCCCTTCGATTGGATATTCCTGCACTTCATTCAGATACGGCTGGTCATAAACCGCCTGTTTCAGCCCAAACAGATGACGCGCGCCCGGAATAACCATTGCAAACAAACCGCCTTTTTTGAGTACCCGCAAAAATTCTTCCCGGCAAAACGGCGCAAACAATGTAATTACCACATCGCAGCTTGCATCCGCGACCGGCATATGAAAAATGCTCGCAGCACCGATCTGCACCGGTTCTTCCGCACGGAAACGCTTTGCAGCCTTTTCTGCCGCAAATTTGGAGATATCCAGTCCGAGCAGCTGGGTTGATATTCCGGCAGCAGTCAGCGCATCATACACCAGACGGGTATAATATCCTTCGCCGCATCCGGCGTCCAACAGCGTCAGAGTGTCCTTTCCTTCCAGCTCCCGGACAAGCTCACGACAGAGTGCATCCGCCATCGGACGGTAAAAACCTTTTTCGAGAAATTCCCGTCTTGCATTCACCATCTGCCGGTTATCACCCGGAAGTTTTGCATGTTTGCCATCCGGCAGCAGCAGGTTGACATATCCGCTTCGTGCCCGGTCAAAGCTATGTCCGGACGGACAGCGAAAACTGTTCCCATCCAGCGACAACGGCTGCCCGCAGACCGGGCAATTGAATAAAAACTGATGTTCCATTTCAGATTTCCTTCCACCCGTCAGCTGAGTTTGACCACATAAGGGAGCAGCCCAGTTTCGGTAATATCGATTATGCCATAGCTTGGCTTTCCATCCCTCGGGCTGGACGGGCTGCCGGGATTCATGATATAAAGCCCATCCTTATACCGGCAGAACGAAACATGCGTATGCCCATAAAGCGCAACATTGCATCCGGCTTCCCGAGCCGCATTTTCCAGATATTCGGTTCCAGCCGAGACAAACATCGTATGTCCATGACAGAAAAGTATCCGTGCACATCCAAGTTCTACAATATCCACCGGCTTGCTTTTGGAACCGAAATCACAGTTTCCACGCACACTGCGAATGGAAAGTGACGGATAAAGAGCCTGTATTTTACGGACATCCTCTTCCACATCTCCCAGATGAAGAAAGAGGTCGGTATCCTGCCGATGACGCTCCACAATTTTCCGCAAGGTAAAAAAATCCTTATGGGTATCCGAAATAACCACAATCCGTCGGGTATCCATACCGGGCACTTCCTTTCAAAGCCCATCACATCCGGCAAGGAAACCAGATTGCACTCTGGGCATATTATGAGGTTATACAGAATAAGTATAGACCATCACGCCCTGTTCGTCAACTGTCTCCAGGTCAGCGGACAGAGTGTATCCACCGAAAGGAAGGGTTTTACACATGAACTTTGAAATACAAAAAAATCAGCAGGGTAACTTGTCTGATACTCCACAACTAGGTGAAATGGATCGCGCACTGATTCGAATGTTGGCTGCCCGAACCGGAGCTGACCCGAAAAAGCTGGAAGCAGATTTCCGCCGAGGTGATCTGTCTTCCCTGTTGTCCGCTCTTCCAAAGGACAGCCAGAATAAAGTCAGTGAAATTCTCTCTGATCCGGCAAAAGCAGCGGCAGCCAAAAAAGCTGCTGAAAAGGCGGTTCAGTCAGATGCAATCGGTCGGATGATGAAAAAGAAACACAATTGACGGCTATGTAAAATCTCTCTGCACCTGAGTTTAAAGAAAGGAGGAAAAATATGCCGGAAACAGAAGGATTTGACATGTCCAGTCTTGCCTCTATCCTGCAAAATGAGGATACCATGCGTTCCCTTCGGCAGATGGCAGACGCCATGGGAATGGGCGATCAGCTGGAAGGCGCACTGCAAAACTTTTCACAAACCTCTTCTGCCGATTCACCGGCTCCTGCCGCCATCCAGCGGCAGCAAGCTCCTGTATCGTCACGTCTGCCGGAAATCACCGCTGCACCTGACAGTAACTCGGGTATGAACCTGAACAGCCTGCTGTCAAATCCCGCACTGCTCCGCACTCTGTCCAGTGTCATGCAGGCAATGAATCAGCAGGGTCCGGAATATCTCTTCCTCAAAAGCCTGAAACCGCTCCTTCGCCCGGAAAAGGGACCCCGTGTCGATCAGGCAATGCAGATTATGCAGACGATCAAGGCACTGGAATCGGTGGACGGCGGTGGCCTTTCAGCGCTTACCGGACTGCTCGGCGGACATTCATAAATTTATCTGAACATGAAAGGATGACCACAATGGCCTATCGCGAATACAGCCCGGAAGAACTCCGCCAGATGCAGCTGGAGGCAGCCCAAAGGGTTCGTGAAATGCAGCGGCAGGCGCGTCAGCGTCTGGAAGGGTCACAGCAGGTTTATTCCAGCCGGTCCGCACCGCCTGCTCCGCCCAGGATGGAAGCAGGTATCCGGGAGGAACAGCCTGTTTTCCATCAAACACCGGTTGCTCCAAACAGCCATTCTCCGTCTTCACCAACCGCTGCGCGGCAGCAGATGCCCGCAGCCGGCAACCTGCTGGGACTATCTGGGCTGATGGGAATGGATGGGGACAGGCTGACGATCTTATTATTGACTTTGCTGCTTTCCTCACAGGGACAGTGTTCTCCGGGACTGATGGCAGCGCTGTTCTGGCTGATGGCAGACTGAAAAAGGCAAAAAGATTAGCAGAAAATTCATTGAAAACTGCGTTTCGCCGATTGAACCGGTCACCAAAATGTGTTATAATAACAATACAGATTTAGCCCCACACTGGATCTGACTTTTGTTAATAATGGAGGATTATCCAAATGGCAAACAGAATGATCTTAAACGAAACTTCCTATTTCGGCGCGGGCTCCATCTCGGCAGTAGTCGATGAAGCCAAAGCAAGGGCATTTAAAAAGATTTTGGTCGTTACCGACCCTTCGCTGGTCAAATTTGGCGTATCGACCAAGGTAACCGCTCTGCTGGACGAAGCCGGGATTCCTTACGACATGTATACCGATATCAAGGCGAACCCCACAATCGCCAATATCCAGAATGGTGTTGCCAAGTTTAAAGAAGCTGGTGCTGATGCAATCGTTGCAATCGGCGGCGGTTCTTCGATGGATACCGCAAAAGGTATTGCTATTATTATCGCAAACCCTGAATATGCAGATGTTGTATCGCTGGAAGGCGCAGTTGCAACCAAAAATAAGTGTGTACCGATTATCGCTGTCCCCACAACAGCTGGTACCGCTGCTGAAGTAACCATTAACTATGTTGTCACCGATGTTGAGAAAAAACGTAAATTTGTCTGTGTTGACCCGCATGACATCCCTGTTGTCGCCATTATCGACGCGGATATGATGAGCTCGATGCCCAAAGGGCTGACCGCTTCCACCGGTATGGACGCACTGACCCACGCAATCGAAGGCTACATCACGAAAGGCGCATGGGAAATGACCGATATGATGCATCTGAAAGCAATCGAGATCATTGCAAAATCCCTGCGCGGTGCCTGTGAAGGCACTCCCGAGGGCCGCGAAGGCATGGCGCTCGGTCAGTACATCGCCGGTATGGGCTTCTCCAACGTCGGTCTGGGCATTGTCCACTCGATGGCACATGCTCTGGGCGCTGTTTACGATACCCCTCATGGTGTTGCAAATGCAATCCTGCTGCCGACCGTTATGAAATACAACGCTCCTGCTACCGGCGAAAAATACCGTGAGATCGCCCGTGCAATGGGTGTTGAAGGCGTTGATCAGATGACCCAGGAAGAATACCGTACTGCCGCCTGCGACGCTGTTGCAAAGCTGTCCAAAGACGTCGGCATTCCGCAGGACCTCAAAGGCATCGTCAAGGAAGAAGACATCGATTTCCTCGCTCAGTCGGCAATGGACGACGCTTGCCGTCCCGGCAACCCGCTTGATCCTACCAAGGAAGACATCATCGCTCTGTACAAATCTCTGCTGTAAGCCAGGTACAGGCTGTTATCAGCCTGCAAAGTAACAGTTAACCCACCGGTTTTTCTGACCGGTGGGTATTGTTTTATCCGGATAAAAATGGCAGGTGCATGATGCACCTGCCACAGGCTGTCGATAAAGTCAACCGCTGGTCTTCTATGTCCGCCGTTGCCGCCTGCCGCGCCAACGGCTACGTTTTTTTAGAGGTTGCGCGCCAAGGGCGCGCCCAGGGCAGGCTTTTCCAGAAAGCCTGTTTGCAACACGAACCATCCGCCCCTGGACCTGCTTTCCGTCCTATGGTAAACTTTGGATGAATTTTAGCGATTTTCAAAATTCTCCAAAATACTTTTTCGACACTCTGACGGCAGATTTTCTGCCGTTTCAGGCTGTCGATAAAGTCAATCGCTCGTCCTCTTTTTCCGCCATTGCCGCTTGCCGCGGCAATGGCTGCGTTTTTTATGGGATTGCGCGCTTACGCGCGCCCAGGGGCTGCGCCCCTGGACCTGCT
>CALWWT010000069.1 GCA_944385325.1 uncultured Clostridia bacterium
GGCGATGAAATCCGGGCGCGGAGACGATCGGATTTTGGTAGAAGAAGCGCTCGCACAGATTCTCGCACTGAAAGAAGAAGGCTAGCGGGCGGAATGCTTCCGCTGCCAGATCGCGACGGTCGCCCGCAGCGCAGTGCCTGCGCTCCCTTATTCGCGATGATCGCCCGCGGCGCAGTGCCTGCGCTCCCTTATTCGCGATGATTGCCCGCGTTCCGACGGGCTCGGTTGTGCGGAAAACAGCCGCAGCAAACGCGGCGGGAAGCGGGTGCAAAATTCGCAGGTGCGGAAATGGGCTGGAAAAAGTCGGACAAAGTCAGGTGGACATTAACCAAGAAACCAAAAAGGTGTGATTGATATACAGACAGAAAAGATAAAACTCTCGATACCGGTGGTCGTGGAGGGAAAATATGACCGGATGCGCTTGCAGGAACTGATCGACGGTACGATTATCGAAACAGGCGGCTTCGGGATTTTTACCAATCCTGAAAAGCTGGAACTTTTGCGGCAGCTGGCGCAAAAGAACGGGCTGATCATCCTGACCGATTCTGACCGTGCCGGCTTCCGGATACGGAACTATATCCGCTCGGCGATGCCGGATGTCAGCAAGCTGATCAATGTATATATCCCGGACGTTTTCGGAAAGGAACGCCGCAAAACGCTTCCGTCCAGGGAAGGTAAACTCGGCGTGGAAGGAATATCGGTCGAGCTATTGCGCAAGGCGTTTGAAAAAGCGGGAGTCATGGGAGACAGTAAACCGGCTAAATCGGCAGATGAACTGATCACCAAAGCAGATTTATATCTGCTGGGTCTGTCCGGCACTGATGAAGCGGCGGTCAAGCGGTCTGCGCTTTTAAAAAAGCTGTCGCTTCCCTCCCGTCTGACCGCTAAAGGACTGCTGCCGGTGCTCAATTCCCTTTATACCCGAGAGGAATTTTATCAGCTGATGGAGCAGTTTCAATAAAATCATTTGTTTTGATAAAAAGTGGCAAAAGGAGCGTGACACGATGATGGACTCCGGACAACGCTATAGCCTGCGCCCTGCCGGTCTGGAAGATTGGGAATTGTGGAGCAGGTTTGATCATCTGCCACAGTCCGGCTTTGAAAAGAAAGTTTTGGAAAAGATGGCGTGGATTTTATATGTCGAGGATATTCCGGCAGGGGTACTGCGCTGGGGAATGTTCTGGGATACGATTCCGTTTTTGAATCTGATTTTTCTGGGTGAGCAATACCGGCGGATAGGTCTTGGAGGATGGGCAATGTCCTGCTGGGAAAAGGAAATGAAACGGCAGGGATATGGGTTAATAATGGTATCGACTCAGGTGGATGAGGATGCACAGCACTTTTACCGCAAGCTGGGATACCGGGATATGGGCGCAATTGCGATGGATTTCCCAGGCTTTGAGCAGCCGCTTGAGATGTTTCTGGGGAAAGCTCTGTGAAAGGAGATGGTTGTCAGATGAAAACACTGATACTCAATGGCTCACCGCGCAAAAATGGTGATGTGGCATTTTTGCTGGAACAGCTGGTTTCGTTGCTGCCGGGAGAGACCGTCCGGCTGGACGCCTTTACCAGTGGGATTCGTGCCTGCGTGGACTGCCGGTTCTGCAAGACAAAGCCCGGCTGTGCATTGCAGGACCCGATGCAGCAGCTTTATCGGACGCTGGATAGTTATGACAATATTGTCATTGCCTCACCGGTCTATTTTTCTGACCTGACGCCGCCATTGCTGGCCATCGGGAGCCGGCTCCAGGCAAGTTATATGGCAAAACGCTTTCGCGGCGAGCAGATGTTTTCCCGTCCCAAAAACGGCGCCGTCATTCTGACCGGCGGCGGCGACGGCAACCTTGACCCTGCATGGGATGCAGCGGTCAAATTTCTGCGGCTGATGAATGCCCGGAGTATCGCGCCGCTTGCCGCAGCGCATCATACCGACCATCTGCCGGTATCGGAAGACCGTCAGGCACAGGATGGCGTCAGGACGATTGCGCGTTGGTTTATTGATCATGCCGGTTCGTCCCATTCTTCATACTAACCAAAAAACCTCTTTTGACCACCCGGCTGCGGGCGAATCAAAAGAGGTTTTTTTACCATCCGGATGGCAGTGTGTCGTCCGGGTATTTGCCGACCAGTGCGGTCATTTTGGCGGGCATCGGTCTGAACAGCCGCATTTCCGCACGGGAAAGGGCTTTGACAGCCGGAATGATCACCTCGCCGCAATGGAGCGCCTGTGTTTTTAACAGGCTGTCATGACCGCCGTAGAGGGTGTCGCCGGCAAGCGGATGCCCGATATGCGCCATATGCACCCGGATCTGATGGGTGCGGCCGGTTTCCAGCTTACATGCGATCAGGGTATGTCCGTTTGCCCGGCAGAGGACCCGGTAATGGGTCACGGCGCGCTGTGCCTGCGGGTCGGAAAAATCCACCTTGCGGGTAATGATTGACCCGGGCACCCGGATGAGCGGTGCGTCCACAGTGCCGGAATCGGACGGGATCAGCCCTTCCGCAACGGCATAATACACCTTTTCCAGCCTGCCCATCAGCATACCTGCCGACAGGGTGTTTTTAGCCGCAACGACGATCCCGGTCGTATCCCTGTCCAGCCGGTAAAGAGGACGGAAAGCAATGCCATTCTTCCCGTCTTCTGTCCGGTAATGGGCGGAAAACCAGTTCCCTACCGTGTCGTTATAGTAGAGGGTACAGGGATGTACCGACATACCTGCCGGCTTTTCCATCGCGCAGATATCCCGGTCTTCGTACAAAAGGCTGACCGGGAGTTCCGGATTGGGGATGAGGTTAGCCTGTTCGTTTTCTCCAAAGGTCAGCCGGATATGGTCGCCCGTATGAACCGGGTCGACCATCCGGATATGTCCGCCGTTTACCGAAAGCCCACCTTTTTTAAGATCAATGATCATCCGTCTGGAAAAACCAAGTGCTTCTTTGAAGTAGTCCTGAAGCAGCTTCCCGTCCCAGCTGGAACCGACCGTATATTCATAACTGCTGATAAATGGCTGTTGGTTTGATTGCATCAGTCTTTTTTGATAATCTTTTCGATTTCAGCGATATAGACGTCATGATAGTCGCTGTTCGGATAGGCAGACGCCCTGAGTTCATCCGAAATGCGGCTGGGATCAAACGCCGAACGGTAAAGGGTCTTGCAGCAGAAGACCAGCTGGGATTCTTCAAACCAGGGATAGTCCTTTTCTCCGGTCAGATGCAGACCTGCTTCCGCGATTTTATCCAGATCACGTCCCGATTTGCGTCCGCAAAGGGTGAGTGCCTGACGCATACCTTCTGCTTCCATATCGTAAAAGCTGAGGGTAAAACGGTCGGTTTTTTCTAAGAATTCATGGGTATACCGCTGCGGGCGGATGTAGATGGTCACGACATTTTTGTTCCAGAGAACGCCGACGCCGCCCCAGCTGACGGTCATGGTATTGACCT
>CALWWT010000070.1 GCA_944385325.1 uncultured Clostridia bacterium
CTAGAACGGAAAGCAGGTCCAGGGGCGCAGCCCCTGGGCGCGCCCTTGGCGCGCAATCCCTAAAAAAACGTAGCCGTTGGCGCAGCAGGCGGCAACGGCGGACATAGAAGACCAGCGGTTGACTTTATCGACAGCCTGACCGTTCCTTTCCAAGGTGGAAGGGAACGGTTTTTCAGTGAACAAAGTTTTGGTGGATGGATTACATGGTTTCTTTTGCACAGAGGAAGTCGATAAACTGCTTTGCAGCACGCGGGCTTCTGCCGCCGCGCCCGATAGCAAAAGCTTCCGCCTGTCTATCCAGCTCTTCGGTGGGCATGGTAATGCCGTTTTGCAGCGCCAGATCATGCACAATTTCCAGATAAACCTGCTTGCCGGGTTTCTGGAAGGTGATGGTCAGACCAAACCGGTCGGACAGCGAGGTCAGCTCCTGAATGGTGTCGGAAACATGCAAGTCTGTGCCCTGACGGTCTGAAAAGTCTTCCTTGACCAGATGGCGGCGGTTGCTGGTCGCATAGACCGCGAGGTTGGCAGCACGCGCGGAGACGCTTCCTTCGAGGATAGCCTTGAGGGCGGCAAAGTTGTCATCATCCCGGCTGAAAGAAAGGTCGTCGATAAAGAGAATGAACTTGAGCGGATTTTTGCTCAGCTGGTCAACCAGATGCGGGATCTCATGCAGCTGGTTTTTCTTGATTTCGATCAGCCGCAGCCCGCGGGATGCAAATGCATTTGCAACTGCTTTGACGGTAGATGACTTGCCTGTTCCGGCATCGCCGTAGAGCAGCGTATTGGCAGCAGGACGCCCTTCCAGCAGTGCAAGGGTATTATCGATCACCATCTGGCGTTCACGCTGGTAGCCGCCCAGTTCTTCGAGTGTGATGGCGTCTGGATGGCGGACAGGAACGAGTCCGCCCGACTGGATCATAAAGGTGGTGTATTTTGCAAAAACGCCGTATCCATAAGCATGGATCTGTTCCAGACGAGAGAAGTAAACGGACGCAAAATCTTTTTCCTCACTCTTCCAGCCCGGCAGAAATTCCGCAGCCTCGCCGCATAGTTCCTTGCAGGACAGGGCACCTGCCTGCTGCAGGGTCAGAAGGTCGCTGCGCGCTGCCGATTCCAGCAGCGGGTCGATTTCTTTATCTTCGGCACGTCTGAGCATATACACATTTTCATCTTCCAGAGCAAGTGTCAGCAGGTAGTCTGTCAGGGAGATTCCGTGCGGGTAAAGCGCGGCGGCAAAAGCACCGCAGGCGTCGATTACTTCATTTTCATCGGACGCTGCAAGCAATGCATCGAGTTTTTGAATAACCGGGTCGTCCAGCAGCTGGCGGAAGACGGACAGACTGTGCAGACGCATTCGGATTGCGTTTTTGTTGTTCATCTGTAAATACATCCTTTCCTGAAAAAGCCGTCGGAAACAGTCCGGCAGCGGATCATTATGTTGATAAAGTAAGCATACCACATACAGGATTGTCGGTCAAGTAGATGTCGGCATTTTTATCTATTCCGGCGGAAAATGAGGCGGAATGAGAACAATTTCCGACAGTATTTGAACAAAATTAAAAATTTTTGAATGAGGTGTTCGGCTACTTGTTTTTTTGTTTGAGTACAGATATAATAGAATCAGGAACCTGTCTTTTGGGAAATGAGACAGATTTCGATTTAAAGGGAAACCCTGTGCGGAAAGGTGGGCTTTATGGGGGAAAAAAGGAGCTTTTCCAGTGTGATCGCGGTTTTGATGATGGTTGCTCTGCTGAACGGCGGCTGTGCCGGAAATCCGGGAACTGCCCGGATACCGGGAGAAGAGGAAGAGGTAAGCCGGACACCGGTTACAACTTCTGAATTTTCCGAAAGCCTGCCGGAAGAAGAGGATTCGTCAGAATCACAGGCAGAGGAAACGTCTCTGCCGTCACAGTCATCGCAAATATTCCAGACAGAAGAATCAGCTGCTGTCCCGGACAGCAGCCTGGAAGATAATGAACTTCCGCCGGTGTCTGAGCCGGCATCTGAAGGTGACATCCATCCAGATCAGCCGGCTTCGGAAGAAAAAACTTCACAGCCGGAAGTGAGTGCCGAAGCTTCAGCGGCTTCACAAGCTGCTCCGGTCGAGACACAGCAGTCGGAGGGTAAAGGATTTCAGCTCTGGTCACCGGAAAGTGATGTTCTGTCGGAAAGTGCAGCGGTAGATAACAGCTATTTTTCGGACACGTTGTTTATTGGGGACTCAAGGATGCAGGGATTTGTTCTGTACAGCGGGCTGACCGATGTGACAGGATACACCAGTGTCGGTCTGACGGTGGACACGGCTTACAGCAAAGCTTTTGTCGATTTGTCGGGTGAGAAACTGACGCTTGCAGCCGCGCTTGAGAGGAAGGGCGCCGATTATAAACGGTTTTATCTGCTGTTTGGAATGAACGAACTGGGCTGGGGAACCTGGTCGGTATTTGTTTCCAAATATGGTGGGCTGATCGATATTATTCAGAAAGCCAATCCTGACGCGGTGATCTATCTGGAATCGCTGATTCCGCTGACTGCTCAAAAATCTTCCAAGTCGGAATGGCTCAACAATGATCACGTCAATTCCTTTAACCAGATGATCTGGCAGCTTGCAAAGGATAAGGGCGTGTATTATCTGGATACTGCTTCCGGGCTAGCAGACGAAAACGGCGTACTGGCGGCGGAGGATTCGACTGATGGCGTACATCTGAACAAGGCTGCCTGCGGGCGCTGGCTGGATTACCTGAAGACCCATACTGCCGGGGATTTCTCTTGATAGGGAAACGAGGGAACATAATGAAAAAAGTAATGGCAGCTGCCATGATGGCGGCAATGCTGCTCGCGTCCTGCGGCGGGCAGCCGAAGGATGTGGACATCAGTGCGCTGGCGTCCAAGATTGTGTCCGGCGTATCGTTTGAGGACAGCCTGGCGGAGATTGACAACAGTATGATCTCGATGCTGTATTCTATTGAAGGGTATACCGATGCGGTGCTGTATAAAGGCAGCGGCGCGACTGCTGAAGAGGTCGCGATTTTTAAAATGGAAACGACTGACGACGCCAAAACGGCACTGGATGAAGCAAAGGCACATATCCAGTCACAGATCGAGTCGTACGAAAGCTATATTCCGGCAGAGGTTTCCCGGCTGGAAGACGCGATTGTCCGACAGGATGGATGTTATGTCAGCGTAGTGGTTTCAGCGGACTCTGCCGCGGCGGAAAAGCTGCTGGATGACGCGTTTTAAAGCAAAATAATGGCAGCGGTGATCGTTAAAAATGGGCGGGCTGATATGTCCGCCTGTTTTTATTTTTATACAGGTGCTTTCCACCGGGCGAAAAAAATGGTATAATGTCAGCAGAAACTACTGCAATTTTTGAGAATAAAGGTGATCTTACTTTATGAAGCCCATTT
>CALWWT010000071.1 GCA_944385325.1 uncultured Clostridia bacterium
ATGCCAGCCAGCAAACCCAATATTATCTTGATTCTGACCGATCAGTTCCGTGGAGACTGCATTCACGCTGCCGGTAATCAGCAAATTCGAACACCGTTTCTCGATCATCTGGCCGAACAAGGAGTCCTTGCCCAACGCGGCTACAGTCCCAGTCCGACTTGTATTCCGGCAAGAGCCTGTCTGGTTACTGGAAAGATGCCATCCAATGCCGGCTTTTTTACAAACAATTTTACCCAGCCCTGGGATTATCCCCATACCCTGATGCAGCAACTGCGGGATGGCGGCTACCAAACAATCAATGTCGGAAAAAATCATTTTAAGCCATACCGCCGGAGTCTCGGCTTTGAAATCAACCGAATATATGAAACCGGACGGGATGAATTTGGAACTCCCAGTGATTATCAGCTCTGGCTAAACGATGTAACAGGTGGACGTGTAACTGATACAGCTCTGACCTCCGACAACAATAGCTGTGTCGTTATGCCCTGGACCGAGAGAGAATCTCTTCATCCAACCGCATGGACAGCTATGGAAGCGGTCCGTCAATTGCAGTGTCGGGATATCACACGCCCGTTCTATCTCCAGGTTAGTTTTCACCGGCCGCATCCGCCGCTAGATCCGCCGCTCGCTTATCTGCAAATGTACGACAACTTGGAGCTTGATCCACCGGCTGTCGGAAACTGGGCAGAAAAATACGGAACTCCTACCCATAATATCGAGCCATTTGAAGGAAAAATTGCCGACCGGGAACTGATACTGGCCAAAAAGGCCTATTATGCACAGATCACCTTTATTGACCAGCAGATTGGCAAGCTGATCGCCTACCTGTCAAAATCACGGCTGATAAACAATACATTGATCGTATTTACTTCCGACCATGGCGAAATGCTGGGAGACCACAACATGTTCCGGAAAGGACCGGCATTTGAAGGTTCCAGCCATATACCGTTTATCTTTTCACTTCCAGGGCGCAATCCACAAAAACCGGCTGTTCTGGATACGCCGGTTTCCTTGATTGACCTGCTTCCGACTTTTTTGGACTATGCGGGTATTACGCCCAAAGAGAAGTCAGACGGTGTCAGCCTCCGTCCGCTTCTGGAAGGTACTGTCGACCAGCAGGACTGGGAACGGAAGTATATTTATGGAGAAAATTACCGGGATATGAAAGCGTTTGGCATTCAGGTCGGATGGGATTTTGTCGTCTCAAGCCAGTACAAGTATGTCTGGAACTCCACCACCGGTGAGGAATACTTCTTTGACCTTTTGCACGACCCCAACGAACTGCATGACCTATCCCAATGCGGAACGGAAACGGAACTTGCAGAAATGACACGGATGCGGAATTACCTGATCGAACAGTTTAAGGACCGACCGGGTGATGGACTGCTCAACGAAGACGGCAGCCTGCATGTCCCGTCCCTGCTGCCATCCTACCGTCCGCCTGAATGGGCAGCACTTTCCAGAGAAGAGGTGCTCAAAAAGCCAAAGCCGAACGGAGGGTTCCCGATGTTCTAAAGGAGGACAGCTATGAAAGATATCCTGATTTTCATGTCTGATCAGCACGCCGGATTTTTAAGCGGATATGCCGGAGACCCGGTCGTCCGCACACCGGCACTCGACAGGCTCGCACAGGACGGGACGGTTATGGAAAATGCATATACTTCCTGTCCGCTGTGTGTACCAGCCCGGATGTCGATGCTATCGGGTCAACTGCCGTCGCGCAACGGGGTGCTGGACAATGGCGGATCGATCCCGCCGGAACAGCCGACCTTTCTTCATGCGCTGGGGATTGCCGGATATGAGACGGTGCTGTGCGGAAGGATGCATTTTGACGGATCGGACCAGCGGCACGGCTTTTCCAAAAGGATCATGGGCGAGCTGACGCCCGTCTGGCCGGGGTACCGGAAAAATATCATGAAGGAGCGGCAGCTGTATGCGATGACATTTGCTGAACCGGGTGCTCTAAAAATCATCGGCGGCGGCAATTCTCCTGTCCTCGAATACGACCGGGCGGTGACCGAAGCGGCGATCAAATACCTTTCTCAGCCGCACGAAAAGCCACAGTGCATCGTCGTCGGAACCTACGCGCCGCATTTCCCTTATGTGGCGCCGCCCGAGCTGTATCAATACTATGACAGCAGGGTACAGCCGCCCATTGCTGCGACCGCAGCCTGCGATTATGACTACCCGCCCTATCAGGGACGGCATTGGGACGAAACAGATGAAACCATCCATGCTGTCCGGACAGCGTATTGGGCAATGACCGAATTTATGGATTCGCTGATCGGGCAGGTCCGGGAAAAGTGGCAGAAATATCTCAAGGCTGCCGGTCGGGAGGGCATATTTATCTACCTTTCTGACCATGGCGATTCCTGCGGGACAAGAGGCATGTACGGGAAAACCAGCTTTTTTGAGCCTTCTGCACACATCCCGATGATTTTTGAAGGAAGCGGCATCCCAGCAGGAAAAAAACTGACGGCACCGGTCAGTATTATGGATATTGGTCCTACACTGTGCGAAATGGCTGGCACGCAACCGCCGCCGGAACAGCAGGGCATCGGTCTTTGGGAGACGATCACCGGTGAAAAGCCGCAGGATACCGGACGCATCATACTTTCGGATGCCTCAATGATCGAAAACGTCGGTGGAAAAAAGGTGCCGGGAAGAATGGCAGTTTCAGATGGCTTTAAGTATATCACATACTACGGATATGAAAAAGACGACCTGCTTTTTGACCTGCGCAATGATCCGAATGAGCTGCATAACTGTATCGCAGAGCATCCGGAAATTGCCGGACAGCTGTTTGCTGCCGCCCATGCCGGCTGGAATCCCGAACAGATCCTGGACAGATGGGAACGTCGGAATAAAGGTCTTGCTATGGTCACCCGATGGACAATGGAACAGGATATGGACGAATCTGAGCGGTGGAAAACCACAAAAGCTTCCCTGGACTATCCTGAACAGGTTTACTCCTCACCGGTCGAACTGCCAAGCCGCAAAGGGATTATGGCACGCGTATTCGCCGGTATGCCGGAGGGCAGCACAAATATCCCGGAACTGATTCAAAAAATAAAACAGCAGCAGAAGCAGAAAGGAGATTAACGCTATGCCGCAGCACTATATATTCTTTTTCCCGGATGAACTGAGGGCAGCAAGCCTGCACTGCTATGGAAATGAGCAGGCTATAACGCCAAACTTTGACCGCCTTGCAGCGGAAGGGACGCTATTTGAAAACAACTATACTACCCATCCGGTCTGCGTCGCTTCACGATGCAGCCTGATGACCGGATGGTATCCGCATGTCAACGGTTATCGGACGCTCAAATATTATATTGACGCCAAAAAACCGAATTTCCTGCGGTATCTGCATCAAGCCGGATACGAAATCCATGTGTATGGGAAAAACCACATGTTTGATGAAGAAACCTATTTTTCCTGCATCGACAAATATCTGTATGTCGATTTTGGACATGGCGGCGGAAAACACTATACCGGCAACGTCCGGGGCGCTGAAACCGCCGGCGGCAATATGAACGGCGGCGGAAACAGTTTCGGAGACGTCACTGATTATACTATGCTGCTTCCGCCAATGGAGGACAGCCGGCTGGAAGAAATGAACGATACCCGCTGCATCATGGCAGCAGTTGACGCAATTGAAAACTGGAAGGAAGGAGATAAACCGCTGTTTATTTTCTTATCGACGTTTTATCCCCATGCGCCCTACTCCATTCCGGAAAAGTTCTATAACATGTATGACCCGGAAACGCTGGATGTTCTCCCGCCGGATTTACAGGGGAAACCTGAGTTACAGTCGCTGATTCGTCAGTACCGCGAGCTTGGGGATACAGAAGAACAGGTTTTCAAAAAGATCCACGCTGTTTATCTGGGAATGGTCTCTTACACGGACATGCTCCTTGGACGGGTTCTGGACGCGCTTGACCGCACCGGTCTGGCAAAAAATACAACGGTGATTGCCTCCTCAGACCATGGCGACTGGGCTGGAGACTGGGGTTTGGTGGAAAAATGGCCAAACGCGTTTGACGATGATCTGACCAAGGTCCCGCTCATTATCCGCAGACCATCCTGTCCGGAAAAGCATCGCGTTCATGAGCTAACCCAGACGTTCGATATTTTCCCGACGATCTGCAAATGGGAAAATATCCCTGTCAAACATGACCAGTTCGGTATCCCGCTCTGCGATCAGGTGAACGGAGCTCCCGGTGATGCACAGCGGATTGTCTGGTGTGAAGGCGGATACGATATCCGAGAACCGCAATGTTTTGAAGGGACTGCCGGCTTCAACATTTTCAATCACCCAGGCACTATTTACTATCCCAAGATGGCTCAGCAGCAAAAATCCCCCGATTCGGTATGCCGCGGTGTCATGATGCGCAACGCTCAGTACAAGCTGAATATCCGTACAAACGGGGACAATGAGTTGTATGATATGCTGCATGACCCTACAGAACTCCATAACCTTTATCACCATCCGGATTATGCGCAGGTCATCTCCCAGATGGAAAAACAAATGCTGGTTTGGATGATTGGTACATCAGATGTAGTCCCGTGGGAAGGTCATGGCAGAACAGAATAAATTACAGGATTTTTGCACAAGATAACAGTTATGATCACAAAAAACAAGATTCTATAACAAAAGTTGGGGTAAGCAGTCCGCCATTGCCGCACAATCTGCGGCAATGGCTAGACTTTTTGGGGAAGGTTGCACGCCAAGCGCGCCCAGGGCAGGCTTCCAAGGGAATCCTGTTCGCAACGCGAACCGTCCGCCCTGGACCTGCTATAAAGCTTCCACTTCATTTCAATGTCAAGTTGATTAAAGGTTTACCCCAACTATTGACAAAGAGCCAAAAACAACACAGTAAAGCAGCCTGCGTACTGAAGTAATTTTCTGCCAACAAAAACAGGGATTCCGGTCGGGTAATGACTGGAATCCCTGTTTTGTAATAAATTTTAGCTGTTTGTCAATGGTTGGGGAAAAATACAAAATGTATTAAAAAACACTTTTATCTTTTACATTCACCCTATACCTGCTTATCTAACTCTACTATAAACCAAATATTTTGCTGATTGACAATAGTCCATCCGGAGAATCAGGCAATTCATCCATTCCATGCACCGTTAGCATCGACTGTATACCCATCGATGGTTGTACTGGCAGCCATGACACCGGACGAATACAAATAATACCAGTTCCCTTTCCATTCTACCCAGCCAACTGCCATTGCGCCTCCGGGTCTAAAGTAGTACCAGTCCCCGTCTATCAGCTGCCAACCGGTCAGCATCACACCCGAACCGTCAAGATAGTACCAGCTGCCGTTATCCAGCAGCCAGCCGGTCTTTGGGGTACCATCCTGGTCAAAAAAGTACCACTTACCATCTGTTTTTTTCCAACCGGCCGTCAGCTCCAAAACGTCATATACCGACAGCGTATGGGTAAACACATCTCCCACCAATAACGTATCTCCGCCTACCCAAAGTCCGCGCGGAGAAACAACACAGCTGATGGCATCTCCCGAAAGCAGCGTTGACACATAACCGTTTTGGATTTTACGCACCGCGCTGTTGCCTGTATCGGCGACATACACCGTGCCATCCGCATCCACCGCAATTCCCTGTGGGTTGGAAAAAACCGCTTCGACTGCCTTTCCGTCCAGATAACCACCCACGACAGCCTCATCACCGGAAAGTTCTGCGCCGGCAACCAGCACTGCCGTATCCTTTTCAATTGCTACGATACGGTGATTGCCCGAATCCGCCACATATAATACGCCGTCCCGCCAATACAGCCCGGTAGGCTCAGAAAACCGTACCTGTTTTAAACTGCCCAGCGCACAGCCCTCTTCACCGCCGGCATAGGTGGTGATCTTTCCGTCACTGTCCATTGCACGGATTACGTTATTTCCGGTATCGGCAATATACACCGTTCCATCGTCCCCAACAGCCAGCCCGGTCGGCGTATCAAATGCTGCCCGGCTGCTGCCATCGCGGTAACCGGCTTTACCGGTGCCAGCAGCGGTATAAACCCTTTCCTTTTCCAGATCAATATACCGCAGGACATGATTTTCGCTGTCTGACACCAGCAGCCCATCCTGATACTGTACGACTGCCCACGGCAACCCAAAAGCCGCCTGTAAACATGCTCCATCCCGGTACCCGGCAGCCGGCTGACCGGAAAGGTCGGTCACCTCAGTCTGACCGGCGATCAGCTGCACAGCGCCATCTTCCATCCTCCATACTGCCCGGTTATAACTATCCGCAATGTACAGGACATCTCCATCACCCGAAACGATTCCGGACGCAGCCACCGGCAGCATACCGTCACCGGCAGCGGCAGCAGTAAGCGCAGGCATAAGCGCCATGACCACCAGTACAATAAATGATACCAAACGTTTCAAAATTCCATACCTCCTTTATTCCGCGATCCCATCCAGCAGGAATATCTCAAATTTCTGAGATTTCCCTTTCAGCGTAATCCCATCTCCCAGCGAGGTCGTCTTGATCCTGTCACCCAACCGGTTGACAACTTCCCGGCTGATGTAAATCTTACCAGCCGGAGCGTTGGCTTCCAGCCGTGCACTGGTATTAACGGTATCACCGATCGCGGTAAAGTCCATCCGCATTTCCGCACCGATATTACCCACAACCGCACTGCCGCAGTGGACGCCAATACCAAATGAAACCGTGCGTCCAAATTTCTCCAGCAGTTCCTGTGAAAGTGCTTTGGAGCCTTCCACCATATCGACAGCTGCTTTGCAGGCGTTCATAACGTAATCTTCTTGCTCGACCGGCGCATTCCAGATGGCCATCGTACAGTCGCCGACAAACTTATCCAGCGTACCATGGTTTTTCATGATGCAGTCGGTCGTCAGACTGAGATACCGGTTGAGAATCGAAACGACTTCCTGCGGCGTAAGCAGTTCGCTCATCGTCGTAAAGCCGCGTATATCGACAAACAACACGGCGATATCGCACAATTTACCGCCCAGCCCAAGCGAATCGGTACCTTCACGCAGCAGTTCGCTTACAATTTCCGGCGCAACATAGCGCTTGAATGTCGCGGATATCTTACGCTTTTCAAGCGCCGCCTGCACATAATTGAACGCGACCGCACCGGCAAAAAAGACGGTCACAGTCAGGCTGAGCCAAACCGGATGGAAAACCATACCGGCACTATACAATCCTCGGCAGAGCAGAAGACTTCCGCCGGCAGCCACAAGCCATACCGGAATCGCAAACCGCAGCCTGCATCCAAGGAAAATCCAGAGACATCCGCCCGACAGAAGGAACAACAGTACAGCCTGTAAGACATCCGGAACCTCTGTTTTAAACTCCTGGCGGAGCATTTGGTTGATAACATTTGCCTGGTACTCAACGCCATACATCAGAGATGCATGATCGATGGCAGTCGTCACATAGTCGGAAAGCCCGGCGGCATACGGTCCGATCAGGACGATTGCATCTGCAAGCTGCTCTGCCGGAAAGTCACCCGACAGCAGGTCACTGACCGATACACCCTCATAAAAGCCGCCCGGCAGCGCAGAATAATCCACATAAAACCGCTGTAAATCATCTGTCGGAACAGAAAGCTGTGTCGGAAGATCATGTGCGGCGGCATATTTCTGATAGATCGCGTAAGCAAAAGACGGAATAGTCCGCCCATCTGGAAGATCGATTTGCAGAATACTGTGGCGCAGTACACCATCCTGGTCATACATGGCATTGATATGCCCCTGTGCCGTGACATCGCGCAGCTGAGCAAATGGTTCTTCATAAGACAAAACCGAATAATCCTTCAGATAGAAATTCCCGGTATCTTCGGTGACCAGTTCGGTGCCGAAATTGGCAACCGACGCGGTTACCACATTTCCATACGCTCCGGCTGCTTCCGCAAGCCAGGAATCCAGTTCCGGGTCACTTTCACCCGTATACAGCACATCTATTCCAATCACTGCCGGTCGGCATTCCTCGTCAGCGTTCAGAGCTTCAATTGCCATCGCCATAATATCCCGTCCCCAGGTGTGGTAAGGACCGATATCATCCAGCGCCCGATCATCGATACCAATGACAAAAATATTGCCGCCGAGCGCTTTGGGGCTTTGATAAAGCCGGTCGGATATACTCTGGTCGATGTTGTAAAAGAGCCCAAGCAGGGCGGCAGCGGTAAAAAGTCCGGCACAGACAATTGCTGCCGCTGCCCGTTTGATGATTTTTCTGTTCATGCAGTCTCCTTGTGCTCCATCCTGTTACGGGTTTTCGGGTAAAACATCGCTGATTCCGGATGTAGAGCCGTTCATATTGGTTACAGCACTGCCGCTCCATGTACCCAATTTTTCCACGGTACCGCCAGTATAATTGCAAAAATTGCCATTGTTGGCAAAACTGCCGCCTTCCTCTATCCGAACACTGCCATAATTATTTAGTCCACAGGTACCATCCACAGTATAAGGAGCATAACTGTTATTGATGACTGAACCGCTGGATGCGACAACAAGCGAACCAATGTTGATCAGCAGATTATTAGTCTGATTTACAATACTTCCACCATCGTCTGTATCAATACTATTCTCAGCAATGCTAATCTGTCCGCCGCTGGAAACCGTCAACGTACCATTATTAGTCAGTTTTCCGTTATTTTCGATATTCATACTGCCGTTCAGGATAACTTCCTTGCCTGCCGGAATAGTATCTGCTACATTGCTGACAGTCACCGAAGCACCTGTACTGACTATTACCGTGTCATACTGGTTCAGAAAAGCTGTCAGCTCTGCAATGGTAATATTTCCGGTAACGGTATACGATGTATCTGGATTTTCAGGACTGGTAGTATCGCCCGAAGTATCTGAGTTATCTGTATCACTCGACGTATCTGAACTGTTATCCGGTTCACTGGAAGGCTCGGAAGTATCCGGCTCGCTGTATTCAGGCCAGTATGGGACATCCGGGTAATAACCGGGATTTATATCTGTTTCCGGCTGATGAAAAATCGGTGCCTGCGTGACGCGATCGGTCAGTTCACCGGCTTCATCCATCGCAGCCTGCACATTCTGTTCATCCTCCTCCAGCCGTTCACCGGCAGAAGCAATGATCTCCTCAACCGGCAGACCGGTTGCCTCCTGTACCCTCTGCTGCAACTCATTATCCTTTTGCAGTTCAACCGCTACAAATCCAGGAATACTTTCGGCAGTCAGGCTGCTCAGCGAAACCGTGGTGTCCGCTCCGTTTTCCCTGACTAAAACAGAAGCCGTCTGTCCGGCATGTACCGCTGTCAGCTGGCTGCCGGAACTGGTATCGACGCCATATACCTCTACCTTACCATCTGTGATTGCCACCGATGAACTGGCGGCACTCAATACCGATACATAGCCGGAAGTGCCGCGGATGCCGGTGACCATGGTTGAGGTACGGATATTCATTGATTCACTGGAAGAAAGCGGGCTTTTTACGTTAAAAAAGAGCTTTCCGGAAAGGAGCATGATTTCCAGTTTACTGCTTTTAGCGCGTATTTCCACCTTGGAATTGGCATCCAGCTTGATGACTTTCTGGCTGTCAAGGGTCACATAGGCATAACTTTTTGTGCTGGTCGAAAGGGTATAACCACTGTACAGCTTCATTCCCTCACGAACCGACAGCGCTTTGCCGTTGATATTCTTCAGGGTAACGGTTCCCTCAACTGCCGTCAGCCGCATATCTGTCCCGACAGCACTATCCGCCGCAAAAGCCCTGCCGCACAGCCCGAATACCAGCATGATTGCCAGTACCACCGGCAGCAGTTTCCGCAGGACGGAACGACGGGTTCCTGTACCAGTCAAACAGTTCATAAACAAATCTCCTCTCCTTCACGACCAAAGCTGACATTGGGATTGCCTGTCCGGACAGCCTGTTCCAATTCTATCAGCTGAGAGTCGGTTCGATTGGGGTCATGGTGTATCAGGAGCGTGCGTTTCGCGCCGCACCGGTCGGCAATCGCGGCACTGCGGGAAATGGTAGAATGTCCAAATCCTTTGACCCGCGGATACTCCTCATCGGTATACTGGGCATCCAGCAGCAGCAGCGAGCAGCCCTTTGCGAAGGCACAAAATGCTTCGGGGTTATCGTCTGCCGGTTCGAAATCGGTGGCATACACCACCGACACACCGTCCAACGACAGCTTATAAATCGTCGATCCGCCCGGATGGACCGAATCCATCGTATCGACCTGCACCCTGCCGATCTGAAAAGACGGCAGGACATCATGAAACCGCATTTCACCCTTGAAGGCGCCGGTGCGAATCGGCCAGAGAGGCGGCGCGATCAGCCGCTCCACCTGTTCTCTGGCAGTCAAACCATTTCTCGTTTTCAGATAAACATCACACCGGCTTTCGCTGTCAAACAGCGGCGCAAACATCGGCAGCCCCATCAGATGGTCGACATGCGGATGGGTCAAAAGCAGGGAAAAGTGTTTTCCCGAAAAGAATGGATAAACCTTCTGTGTCAACAGACCGGTTCCGGCATCCAGGATGACCGATTCCTCCCCAACCCGTAAAAATACACAGCTGGTCGCGCCGCCAAACTGCCGGAATTGTTCGCCGTGTACAGGCACTGTACCACGGACGCCCAGCAGTTTCAGACGGATAGTATCTTGCATACCTTTTCTCCTCTCATCCAAATCTGCCATTATCGCATATCACCTCAGTTGGAAGCGACATTTGTTAAGCTGAGATGGTTAATCTTGCGCAGCGCGTACAGATTGACCGCGATTGCAAACACTCCGCCGATTGCGCAGGATATCAGGCATGCCATCAGGCTGGGAGTGCGGATAAAGCACTGCGCGCCGATTTCAATCGTCCGTACCGCCACATAGCCAAGCACAATCCCTGTCAGACAGCCGAGCAATAACCCGGATACTGTCAACACAATGTTGTCCTTATAAATATAAGCCTTGGTCTGTTTAAGGGTGTAGCCGTTGACCCGCATAACCGCCAGTTCCCGTGCCTTCCGGTCGATGTACATCGAAATCTGGTTGAGCAGCACCAGCACCGACATGACCGCCGACAGGATCGTGCAGATGATAATGACACGAGTCAGTGACAAAGTGACTGCCATATAATTACTGTTGTCCCGTAAAGAGAGATAGCCGTCCATCTGCCCGACCTGTTCAGCAAAACTGCTGACATCCCCTTTGATCAGGAATACACAGGAATCGGGTTCATCAGCCATCACCGACTGGTAATAAGCATTGCTGGTGATGATCATGTGATAAGGCAGGTAATTTGTAAATATACCGGCAACCGTTGCATCATGGGTATGACCCTTTTCATCCATCAGCTGAATGACACTGCCAGCAGACAGGTTCATATTTTCCGCTGCTCTCTGAGAAATCAGGACGCCCTCCTCCGGCAGCTGCAAAACCTCACCGTTATCAACATTTTCTAAACGCATATACCCGGACAACGCGCTGTCATCCGGCGCCGCAATAATATGGGCAGTTTCCCAGTCATCACCTTCTATCCGGAAGTTTTTCAGTTTATCCTGTATAAGGGTATAGGTAACGCCCTGACCATCCAACAGCTGGACAAAATCATCTACATTTCCTGTTTCACTATCGACTACCAGCTGGTAGTCATACAGTGTATAGTGGTCAAATTGGACCTTCGGCGCATCCTCGATTCCCAGTTTCATTGTGAAGCAGGAGACCAGCAGCGAAGTGCAGCCAATAATGCCAATGATTGTAGTCGCCATTCTCCCCTTATCATCAAGGACATTTTTAATCATCGTCCGGGAATACAGGTTCATCTTGCGGTAAATGCCCCAATTTTCAAAGAACAGCCGCTTGCCGCGGGTGGGGACTTCCCCTCTCAGCAGCTCGGTAGCCGGCTCTTTAATGAGTTTGGTACAGGAGAAATAGGTCGCGGCCAAAAAGACACCCAGGCAGATCGCCGCAGAGATTGCGGCAGTCGGCAGGGTAAAGACAATCGGGACATCCCCAATCAGGAATTTGGGGACAAAGATTCCCAGCGCCAGCAGCTCAACAATGACAACACTAAGCAGCCAGCCGATCAGGATGCCCAAAATTGCACAGAAAATATTATACAAAGTATAATGACGAAGAATTTCCTTTGAAGTAAAGCCAAGCGCCTTCTGCGCACCAATCAGCACCCGCTGCTCCCGGATGACACGGGTAATCGCTGCAAAGCTGATGATCACTGCAACCAGCAGGAAGACAAAGGACATGACATAACTCAGTCCAAAAACCACGTCAACAACTGTCCGAATGCCGCGGATATCTCCAACATTGCTCCGACCGGACAGAATCCAGTCCTCAAGCTGCAAATCAGCTGCCTCAGCCTCTGCGTCAGCAAAGTCATGCTGGGCATCTGCCAGTTCTGCCTTTGCGTCAGCAAGTTCCTGCTCGCCGTCGGCATACTCTGCCTTTGCGTCAGCAAGTTCCTGCTCACCATCGGCGAGTTCCTGTTTCGCGTCAGCAATCTCCTGCTCACCATCGGCAACTTCTTGTCTGGCGTCTTCTAATTCCTGTTCGGCAGACGCGATCTGGTTGCGCGCCGACTGCAAAGCGCTTGCAGAAGACTGTAACTGCCGGTTGGCAGAAGTAAGCTGAGATTCACCTGCCTGATATTCCTGGATTGCCGATTTGAGCGGCGCACCTGCTTCACCGTAGTTTTCCAGTACCACCAGTGCCTGATCAAGATCGGTGCCGAGTCCCAGAGCGGTCAGCTGAGCATCCAGTTCTTTGCGGGCAGCGTCCAGATTGGATTTCTGCTGATTGCACTGACGCTGGGCGGAAGCATACTGGGATTCTTTGGAAGCCAGTTCAGATTTGGCGTCTTCCAGTTCCTTCTCACCATCGGCGATTTCTGCCCGGGCATCAGCGAGTATCTGTTCATTGTCGGCGATTTCCGCACGAGCGTCGGCAAGCTTCTGCTCATTTTCCGCAATTTCCGCCTGCGCATCGTCCAGTTCTTTCTGTCCATCGGCGATTTCTGCCTGCGCGTCACTCAGTTCTGCCCTGGCATCGTCCAGTTCCGTCTGAACCTCATCGTTCAGCTGTTCAAACCGCGCCGCAGCCTGCTGCTGGGCAAGCGGTTCCAGCTGTTCGAGATACTGCGCTTCATCCTCGGCATATTTGTCCGAAAAATAATAAATGCCGTCCAATACACTGCTGTCGATATAGGCAGCAGTATAACAGCCGCTGTAATAATCCGCATCAAATGCATCCCGACTGACTGCAACGTAATATTCATTGGAACCCGTTCCGACGTCACCCGTACCGCGAGAATCTTCAACGCCTGCACAACTGAAGTTGGGCTGGTTGATAACAGCGGTAACAACAAAATCACTTCCCTTTAAAAAGCCATCCTGTCCAAGGGTGATTGTATCCCCGACAGCTACCCCCAACTCATCTGCCATCAGCTGTTCGATCGCAGCTTCGTTGGAAGCAGCAGGAAGGTTTCCTTCCAGCACAACCGGTATGTTCATCGTATCCAGCAGAGAACGCACCTGCACCAGAATCCGTTCTCCTTCGTTTTCCATCAGCGCCGAATCAGAATAGCCGCCTTCAACTGAAACGACCCCATCCCAGCCGGCAATCACCTCAAGATCCTCGTCGGTGATACCATTTGCACAGGCAATTTCCAGCGTTTCCAAGTTGTTTTCCGTAAAGTACCTGTCTGCCTGCTGTAAAATCGCATTGCCAGCCGACTGGAATCCCTGGAAAATCGCAATACTGATTGCCGAAATAACTGCAACCGCGATAAACGAGACTCCACTCTTTCGAATACTGCGCAGAAGGTGTTTCCATGCGTTTTTCTTCATTGCCATCATTACCACACCAACTCCTTCGCGCTGGCGGGATGACGGTTGACAATAACTTCCGCAACAACGCCGCCCTTCATTCTGATGACACGGTTTGCCATCTTAGCGATTTCCTCATTATGGGTAACCATCAGCATAGTCGTACCAGCCTTGATTACCTCTTCCAGAACGGTAAGTACCTCAATACTGGTTTCATAGTCCAGCGCGGCAGTCGGTTCGTCCGCCAGGATCAGCCGCGGCTTTTTCATCGGTGCGCGTGCGATAGAAACACGCTGCTGCTGACCCCCCGACATCTGGGAGGGGTAGTTATCTTTCCGCTGAAGCAGACCAACGCTTTCCAGCGCCTTTTGTGCATCCATCGGATTTTCACACAGTTCTCCGATAAAATTGAGGTTTTCTTCGGCAGTCAGGGTAGGCATCAGGTTATACGCCTGGAAGATAAAGCCGACCGAGTTCCGGCGGTACATGGTCAGCTGCATATCATCCGCATGGGAATAATCTTCGTTATCAAAAAGAAAAGTACCGGTCGTCAGCTGGTCCATGCCGCCAATGATGTTCAGCATCGTTGACTTACCGCATCCCGATTCACCCAGAATAACCAGGAACTCACCTTCCCGTACATCCAGATTGACGCCCTTGAGAATCTGAATCTGGGTATCACCCGAACCAAACGTCTTGGTCACGCCGCGCAGCGAGATAATGACCTTTTTTTCTTCGGTAAAACCAAGGTTAAGACCTTTATCGTCAATTGCGATAGCGGCAAGCATTGCCAGATTTTCGCAAAGATCGACATCCGCGTCATTATACAGGGTACCATCCTTTTTATTAATGATCTGGATGCAGCCGATGACCTCATACTTGTTGACGAGCGGAACGCATACCATACTGCGGGTCACAAACCCGGTCGTTGCGTCAAAACGTCCTGCCCATCTCGGGTCGCTCTGGCAATCTTTTACAACGGTCGTTTTGCCGTCCCTGACCACAGTGCCCGCGATTCCCTCTCCTTCAGCCAGACTCAGACCAGTCAGGTCTGCTCCGCCGATCCAGAAGGACGGATAGATCCGCTTATCGCCTGCGGAATTGTAAAACCAAATGGTTCCGGCTTCCGCCCCAACCGCCTTCACAACCTGGCTGAGGCTGGTACGCAAAGCGTCTTCCAGCGATTCCGCTTCCTGCAGCAGTCGGGTTATCTCCCATACCACCTGGGTATAATTGATACGTTCATTTTCCATAGTCATGTCACCTCTGATTGATTTGGATGGATTCGTGTATGTATTATTTTCTGCCCGATATCATACCAAGCAGTTTTTGGAAGATGTTTAGCCGCACCGGTGCCGGGATATAGCCGCTCTTTGCAAAGTTTGCAAGATACCGTTCCATCAGCACCTCATCGACCGGCGGACAGCAAATACCACTGCCTGCCAGCATTTTGGCGGTATTGGAGGTATCCATATCCGCCTGTCTGACACCGAAACGGTCGATCAATCCCTCACCTTGCGGCTGCTTGCCGGTAAACAGGCAGGACAGTACCCGCAGGACATTTCCCTCAGACGAACAGCTTTCCAGCCTGCCGCACCACTGATCGAAAGGCTGGTGGGTAACCTTATAGCCAAGATTACAGAGCAGCCGGTAGAACTGCTCGACCGGCATCAGACGTTCATTCAGGATATTGAACGCATGATCTTCGCATCCGCTCCGGAACGCGATCCGGACAATTGCAGCCGCTACATAATCGACCGGCGTCAGATGAAGGTTGACCTGAATTTCCGGAAAACTGCCCATCTGAATACATCCAACGATCGAACGGCTGATCAGGTCCTCCAGCTTCCAGATACCATCCTCAAGCGTCCCGGTGATATCGCCGGGACGGTACACACTGGCACGCAGACCGCGTTCCCGTGCGATGCCGACCAGTTTTTCCGCGACCCATTTGGTCTCAGAATATCCAAGGAAGTATCCGTCGGGGCTTTCCAGCGGGTCATCTTCCATCACCCTCCGTTCAAAGTGGCTGGGATTATCATAAACACTGTAGGAGGATATATAATGGAAATACTTCGCGCGCCCTGTGCAGGCAAACCGCAGCGCTTCCGCCGTACCGGTGACATTGACCTTTTTCAGCTGGCGGTAGGGAAGGATAAAGTTGAGAACCGCGCCATTATGAATCATCATATCGACCGACCCGGCAAGCTGCTGGTAAAGATCATATCCCATGCCGAGCCGCGGCTGATTCAAGTCACCCGGTACCGGTGTGATATATTTTCGGAAGCTGTCATCCCAGCAGCCAAAACGCTGCATATTCTGTTCAATTCGTTTCATAACTGCTTCCGGAGAACTGCCGCGTCCATGACAATAAACGGTAAAGTCTTCCGATTTATGGCGACTGATCAGTTCGCGAACCAAATAGGCGCCCAAAAAGCCGGTCGTACCGGTTACAAAGATACTGCGGCAGTCTTCCGGACGATGGCTGTAAGCCGACTGCGGTACAATATCGGCATCCAGCACGCATTCGGCACGAAGATCGGTCTTATAACTGCCGCTGCGGCCATTGAGCAGGTCGCTCAGGTACTGGGAGATGCCTGCAACCGTTGGAGACGCGACAATCTCCCGCAGGTCGATGGTCACCTGCAATTCGCTTTCCATATTGGCAATCAGTTCCATCATACCCAGCGAGTCTCCGCCCAATTCAAGGAAGCTGTCCTCCGGACCAAAATCCACACCGGGAAGCAGAGATGCAAAAATATCTCGGATCACCGGACGGATCTCTTCCGGAGAAGCATAAGGAGAAAGTTCGATTTTATTTTTGGACACCGACGCCGCGTGTTTTTCCTTTCCGTACCGCAGCGTACTGAACAGAACCTGAAGCCGGTCAGAATCATAAGCGCGTCTGGCGGCAAGGGTCTGGATCTTGCGGTTATCCGTCCGCGGAAGGGTTCCTTCCCGGACAAAGACAACGTCCTTAAATGAAAAGCCAAACGCTGCAGAAACAGTCTTGTTTACCTGTGCCGCAAGGCGGACAAAATCTGCGTCCGGTCTGCATTCGGCACAGAATACCGGCTGCTCCTTTCCTCCGCGCTCCACCGAGAAAACCGCCATACTGCTGACCGGAAGTTCAAAACCTTCCTCATGCAGCTGGACAATGGTATCGCTCGGGAAAATATTTTTACCGCCGATAATAATCATCTCTTTAATACGTCCTGTCAGGTACAGCTGTCCCTGATAAACCGCGCCCATATCGCCGGTACGGTAAAAGTCACCCGGGTACCCGGGAATGACCGTAGAAAAAACACGGCTTTCCTCCGGATTGTTCCAATAGCCAGTGCAGACATTGGAACCCTGCAAACAGATTTCTCCGATCTCGCCCTCTCTGCAAGGCGTCAGATCAGAATGCACAGCCACGATCTTCATATCAGCCGCCGGGCGTCCAACGCTGACGATCGTTTTTTCTCCGTCGGCACAGGGACGGAACACGCCGTGATGATAATCTGTGACTGATACCGGAACACTTCGGTAGTCCTGACTGGACAACGACGCTACGCAGACACATTCCGACAGACCATATCCCGGTGCAAAGGCATTGTGGGAGATATGAAAAAGTTCACAAAACGCATCGACGGTATGCGGGTCGACCGTTTCCGAGCCATTGATCAGCCGCTGCATATGGGTCAGATCATACTGTGCGGCTTCCGACCGGCTGACCAGCCGGGTACACAGTTCATAAGCGGAGTTGGGAGCCGCGGTGATGGTTGCCTGATACCAGGAGAGCGCCTTGAGCCAGATGACCGGTTTCTCCAGGAATTGCAGGGTCGGTACATAGTGGGCGATGGTTTTGTCGGCATAAGCCGGCATAAAGATGGCAACGACCAGACCGATGTTATGATAAAACGGTACCCAGGAAACCAACGATTGATGGGTCGTTTTGAAATCAAAAATATCCAGACACAGGTCAATACACGCCATCAAATTTTTATAGGTGACCATAACGCCTTTGGGTGCAGAGGTTGAGCCTGAGGTATACTGCAAATAAAGCAGGTCATCCGGCTCATGCGCACACAGGAGCGACGGTCCATGATACGGTTTTACCCGGTCGGTATAGATCCGTTTAAGGGTCACGACCTGAAAGAATGCCTGCCGCAGAAGCGCTGCGGAGGGATTGTTGTCATTGGTTTGTTCCAGTGCCGCATTGGAAATGAGAAATTTGGGAGAACAGCTTTTAAGGACAGCAACAAATCGGTTGAGCTTGCTTTTATCCAATGGCGGCGGAATCAGCGTAAACACCACGCCAATCATCATGCATCCCCAGACGGCATACACCGTCCCCTGATCCTGCAAGGACAGAATGATTGCGCGGTCGCCCTTTTTAGCACCCTTTGCCAACAGTTCAGCGGCAATATCGCTTGCGCGCTGCCATGCTTCACCAATCGTTACAATATGTTCGCCAAAAGGCTCGGTACTGCAATCGAGAAAGTTATACAGCTTTCGATCCGGTAAATCAGCCGCCTCCGCCATTACCTTTTCCAGAATACCATACATTAATATACTCCTTCCACCATATCCTTCAAACGCAGATATTATAAAATCCGCAAGTACAAAACCAGTGCAAAATGACAAGTCTGCCTGTCAGTACAGGCAGACCCCAACAAAGCCAGTATAATACATCACCGCCGCTGGCTTCAATCATGCTGTCGCAAGCGGTTACTTTTTGGCGTAAGCGGCAAGATGATTACAAAATACTGACAGTTATCGACATATTTATTGTATAAAATGCTGTCATTGTATATTCGATACCAATAAAATCAGGTTCTATAATAAAAGTTGGAGTAAGCAGATCCAGGAAAAAGAAAAGCACATATCATATTCTTCGCCGCCCGACATGACCAATGCCATCTTTGAATCATAAGTGTCCCAGTCACCAAATGCCGCAAAAAATATTTTACCTGTCTGGAGCAATACCAGTGTAATAACGATCGGCATCAGGGAAGGCACCGTAATGTGCATTGCCTGATGGAACCTGGACGCACCGTCTATTTCTGCAGCTTCGTAATAATCCTGTGATATTCCGGTCAGACCCGCGCAAAAGATAACACAAAAGTAACCGACATTTTTCCAGAGGTAAGCTAACGGAAGAATTACTACCCAATATCTGGCTACTGAATATCATTGTCTTGGCTGCATACCCAGTGTACCCAGCCACTGGTTGACAATTCCGCGGTCAAAACTCAGAAAAGAAAACAGTAAAAACGCTGCAACGACCCAGGATAATAGATACGGCAAAAACAGGATACTTCTCATACTACGATATTTGCTGATACTCCAAAATATCCGTCAAATTTTTCACCATCAGAGATAAAAAGCGGAACCTTTCCAAAGTGCTGCAGCCGATCGCGCAGGCTGCGGCACACTTTAAGAATAATTGTAAGTTTTTTCTAAAACTACTTGACCAACCTGCCAAAATACATTATAATTAAATTAGATAGCTGTGTGTTTATCCGAATTTATTTGCAAAGGAAGGGTTTCCCATGAAACAGAAAGCTGTTGTATTCGACCTGGATGGCGTTATCTGCTTTACCGACAAATACCATTACCAGGCCTGGAAGGCACTCGCAGACGAGCTGGGTATCTATTTTGACGAGGAGATCAACAACCGTCTGCGCGGCGTTTCGAGAATGGCATCGTTTGAGATCATTCTGGAGCGGTATAATGGCGAACCAATGACCGAAGCGCAGAAAGAAGCTTGCTGCACTAAGAAAAACGATCTTTACCGCGAACTGCTGAAAAACATGTCTCCTGCCGACCTGTCGGATGAGGTCAAAGAAACGCTGGATGGTCTGCGTGCCAAAGGGCTGAAACTCGCAATCGGCTCTTCCTCCAAGAATACTCCCTTTATTCTCGGTCAGCTGGGTCTGGGCGATTACTTCGATGCTGTTTCCGACGGCAATAACATCACCAAATCCAAACCCGATCCCGAAGTATTCCTGAAAGCCGCTGAGTTCCTCGGCATCGATCCCAAAGACTGCCTGGTCGTCGAAGACGCAGAAGCTGGTCTGGATGCTGCCATTGCCGGCGGTATGGAATGTGCCGCTATCGGCGAGGCTACCAAGTGCGGCAAAGGCACCTATAACCTCTCCACCTTCTCTGATCTGCTCAAGATCTGATCAATCATGCAGGCGGCAGCCCAATAAGTACACAAAGCCGTGCCCAGAAAAACTGTGGCACGGCTTTGATTGCATTGTAACAACTTTCCTCCGTTTTTCCAAATGACGTTGAGCGGAGGATTTTTTCTGATAAAGTATTGTTTTCCACATTCAGGAGGGGATACAGTGAAAAAAGCAGCAAAACGATTCAGACGATATTTTTGTCTGGTCATTGGGTGTATCTGCCTTGCTGCCGCTGGAATCCGGTTTGCAGCCAGTTGGCGGATAATGGATACGATACGCCAAAACCTGGCGCAGGAAGCGTTTATCCCACTGACCAGCAGCTATAACAACGAGAGTGAATATGCCGGTCTGCCGCTTGAAGCAACCGATTTTGCCGGATTTACACCGCTGTTGGCTTCTGCTCAGACACTTGAATTCCACGAGGGAATCGTCCGGGAATATACTCTTCCCTGCGATATCAGCTACTATTCCTGGGATGGCAGCGATAAAATCCCGGCACTGGTGCTGCATAAGGGAACCAAAATCCTGTTTTTCCCCACAAAAGCAGAAGGTACTCCCCTCATACCGGCAGGATACGGAATCCGTAGCTTTCCCGGAACTGAACCTGGCTGGCGGTATGCGGTTCCGTTCATAACAGCCGACCAGCCGCTGATGGATGAACAGGTACTTCTTTCCCAGCAAGACTGGGACTACTACCATGTACGGCTATCCGATCTGGAAGCCGCATGCAGCGGATACTGGAAAGAACTGGAATGGAACGCCAGTCTGCAAAACCGCAGACGGATGGGTATGTCTATCCGGGAACTGTGCGCTATCCAGCTGCTGCAAACCGATGCGGTCCTCTACCGCGCAGGAATTTACCAGTCCCCTGACCTGTCGGTTCCACTCTGGGATAGCAAAAATACCCTGCTGACCGTTGCCGGCGCAGGGATGCTGATACTGTTTTTAGTTG
>CALWWT010000072.1 GCA_944385325.1 uncultured Clostridia bacterium
CTCAAGGGTGCGGCGTTCAGATTCACGGGAAAAAAGTCTTCTGTTCACAAAACCGAATCCTCGCTTCCAAAACCTTCACAATGAGTGAAGACCTCGAACTGGGACAGGCAAAACCAGCTTTCGGCAGTCTTCTTGACGCCTGGCACTCGCTGGTTCTGACCGAAAGGAAAATGATGGATAACCGGGTCATCTGCAAGGGCGATCTGGTCACCCGTATCCTCTACTGCCCGGATGGCGGCGGCGCTCCCGAATGGATGGAATGGAGTGAACCGGTCAGCCAGATCCTCGACCTCAATGGCATACAGGACGATGATATCTGCGATATCCACGCTGAACGTATCAACGCCAGTTTTGAGCCGATTCGGGATGATGGAGATTGCCGCAGACTGTCCGCTGAATGGACGATTACCATCTCGGCGGCCGCTGAACGGAACAGCGAAATCCAGCTAAATGACGACGCTTTCTCCTGTCAGTACGCTTCCAGTCCCGTCGTCGAAACAGTTGCACTTTCGCGCGCTTGCAGCGCCATCTGTCAAATTGTACCGGTTACCGGAACGATAGAAATCCCGCAGCTGGAAAACCTCTGCGGGCTGCTGACCACTCCGGGTGAATACTCCAGCCGTGCCGAAGATGGCAAACTGATGCTGTCCGGCACGGTAGAAGTCACTGCAATCTACATGACCGGCGGCACAATCGCAGTCAGTGATAAATCGATTTTGTATGAAGCAGTGCTCGACCAGCAGTATTTAGGAGAAGTCAGCTTTTTCCCAACCGTCAGCGTCGTATCGACCGAAGGAACGCTGACTTCAGGTGGTATCGATCTCCGGATTCAGCTGAACGTCTGCGGAACAGTCTGTCAGCCGGTGGAAGAAAAGCTGCTGACCGGATTGCAGGTGGATGAAGACAAACCGCTGGAAAGATCAGGAGCAGCACTGCGCATCTGCTACGCTGAACCGGGCGAAAGCTTGTGGGAAATCGCCAGACGCTGCCGCACTTCCCTTCCGGCAATCATGCAGGAAAATGACCTGCAATCTGAAACGATTCCCGAAAGACAGATGCTGCTGATTCCGATGCTGCAGGAATAAAAAGGAGGATTTTGATATATGGCAGATATTTATGAAGATATTGCCAGGCGCACCGGCGGAGACATCTACATAGGCGTAGTCGGTCCGGTGCGTACCGGCAAAAGCACTTTTATCAAACGGTTTATGGAAACGCTGGTTCTCCCACGGATGCAGGATGATGCAATGCGGGAACGGGCTACCGATGAACTTCCCCAGTCAGCTGCCGGTAAAACTATTATGACCACCGAACCGAAGTTTGTCCCGGAAACAGCAGCGGAAGTTGCGCTCGGTGAACACGCGGTCATGAAAGTCAGGCTGATCGACTGTGTAGGATACATCGTCCCCAGTTCGCTGGGATACTTTGAGAATGAACAGCCGCGGATGGTTCGTACGCCTTGGTTTGACGAGGAAATCCCCTTCAATATGGCTGCGGAGATCGGCACAGGCAAGGTCATTACCGAGCATTCGACCATCGGGCTGATTGTCACAACCGACGGCTCGATCAGCGACATCCCGCGAGATGAGTATGCTCAGGCAGAAGAACGTGTCGTAAAGGAAATGAAAGAGCTGGAAAAACCTTTTGTCATCCTGCTTAACGCCAGAGAACCAAACTCCCCTGCTGTACAAAAACTGCGTGGTGAGATGGAAGAAAAATACGGCTGTCCGGTGCAGGCAGTCAGCTGCATGACGATGGGAGAAAAGGAAATCACCGATGTGATGCAGCAGATTCTGTATGAGTTTCCGCTCAAAGAAGCAGAAATTTTCCTGCCGCGTTGGATTCTCTCACTTCCTACCGACCACTGGCTGCGGGAAAGCGTCTTTGCATCCGTCCGGGACGCTGCTGCACAGATTCACAAACTCCGCGATGTCCATCAGATGACCGGCAAACTCTCGGAATGTGAAGAGGTCGCACGGGCAGATATCGACCAGATCGACCTCGGCAGCGGTTCAGCTCGTATCCGGGTCACACTCCAGCCGGAACTTTTCTACCGAATTGTCAGCGAAACGACCGGGATTACCCTGCGTGATGAATCGGAACTAATGCCCAAACTGATCGAACTGGCAAAGTGCCAGCGGGAATACAACCGCCTTAAATGCGCACTGGATGAAGTTGAGGCAACCGGTTACGGAATCGTCATGCCGGAAATGAGCGAGCTTAGGCTGGAAGAACCGGAAATCGTCAAACAGGGTGGTAAATATGGTGTCCGGCTGCGTGCAAGTGCACCGTCCATCCATATGATGAAAGCGGTTATCCAGACCGAGGTCAGCCCGATTGTCGGCTCGGAACGACAGTCGGAAGAGCTGGTAATGGGACTGCTCAAAGAGTTCGAGGAAAACCCGTCGCGCATCTGGGAATCAAATATCTTCGGCAAATCTCTCCATGCACTGGTCAATGAAGGACTGCGCGGCAAACTCGCCAGAATGCCGCAGGATGCCCGCATGAAACTCGCAGAAACCATCGAACGGATTATCAACGATGGCTGCAATGGCCTGCTCTGTCTGATACTGTAACGACGAAAACAGCCGTCTGTCCTTGATAGACAGACGGCTGTTTATTTAAGCAGCATTTAACGAATCAACTTTCTTTTTTCGGACGCGAAAAACCAGAAGAAATATTGCTCCAACAAGACAGATGGCTGATACACCGGCAAGCAGATAGTCTGACGGTTCAATGACCGATCCTCCCAAATCCGGCGAAAGATAGATTTCACCGGAAGCAAGCCAATTGTCGATATTAAGCAAATTATTGTACACTGTTTCTTCTATCTGCTGTGAATCATACTCCGCGTCCCCTTTCCGCTCCAAATCTGCTTTTGCAAAAAGACGTAGAATCTTTTGTATATCAGACAGGTGGACATAATAATATTCCGCTTCCTCCTGTGAGACGATAAACGCTCCTTTTTCTTTGCCTGTGTAGGGCTCTGAACCCGTCTGAAAAGGTATCGCATACCGCCAACCCCGTTCATAGGTCGGATAGGTTCTGTAGCCGTAGCCAAACGGAATCGTACGTTCCTGATTGTACTCAATCGATGTAACCGACCCTTTTTTCAGCGTCAGCGCCGGAATTTTCACTCCCATTACCTCCCGGTAATAGGTGACATCCTCCGAAAGGGTGACCGTCAGCGTGTACGGTTTATAACCCAGCGGAGCATAAGCTGCATCAAATCCCAACGCCGCAAAATCCATATCTTCCATCGGCACCCGCTCCAGATACTGGTCGCTCCTCTCGGCTGTATTCGCATCCGGGTCGAATTGGTGCTGCAAATACCTGTAATTAAGGTTTTGCTGATCCCGTTGATAAATACGCAGAAATAAGAATGAGAAAAGAGAAAAACTGACCAGCAAAAGTACAATCAATATAATATGCTTATTCAATCTGTATTTCATGATATTTCCCCTCAAAGCCGTAACCAAACAATGGAATATGACAGAAACTTCAGACAGATAAAGATTACTGCGGCAACAGTGGTATACAAGCCCCTTACCCGATACTAATATCTATCGTCAGTATATCGGATATTATTTAGCAGGTCAATCATATACAGGCATAAAGATATTCAGGTTCTATAACAAAAGTTGGGGTAAGCAGTCCGCCATTGCCGCACAATCTGCGGCAATGGCTAGACTTTTTGGGGAAGGTTGCGCGCAGAGCGCGCCCAGGGCACGGTTCGCTGCGCGAACCATCC
>CALWWT010000073.1 GCA_944385325.1 uncultured Clostridia bacterium
AGGATAGCCGTCGACCGTGTACTTGTGCTTTAAAGCGGCGCCCATGATGATGAAAAGCAGACAGAATCTGAGCCAGATAGACCAGTCATTGCGGTTATAGTATAGGGCATTAGGGTTCGTATAACGACTAATCATCAGATCAAGCTCACCGAGAAAATGTCCGAGTATCAGTGCTATGATATTTCCAAGCCCAATCGCGGCAGAAACAACCGGCTTGCGTTTGGCGGTAGAGAAAAAGATGCCGCCCCAGATAAACCAATAGCCGTTGCGTGAGGTCCATTCAAACAGGTAGTAATCTTTCAGCAACGTTTGGGAGATGATCGCCGTAACTACAAAGGAAGCCATTGCTCCAATGCCGATAATCAGATTTGGGGTAGGAGGGTCAACTTTAAAATCAGACATGATGTAATACCCGTGGTTTCAGTCAGAAAGATTTGTGGGTTAATGTGTCATGAATATATTATATCATAAGATGGTAAAATATCAATGGGCGGTATGAAAGACAGATATGGGCAGATCGCTTTTTTGTGTATAGGGGAAAACATCAATTGTCAACCAGCAGCCTTTTTGTACAGCTCATTGCATATTTTATTGTAAAGTACAGGTTATTTATCTGTAAAATCGTGTGGATGTATATGACCTGATTAAATTGAAAGCGGAGGTTACATTTGCCAGAAATGTATAATAAATGACTATTTCTGACATAAGGCAAGGAATTGTCGCGAGGTGTCTGGAATATATACAAAAAATACGCATATATTTTGAATGTTACGAATATTGAAAATGCAGATTGACGTGACCAAATTTTACTCTTATTTAATTTTATTCACCGGCTGTATACTGTATTGCGGCGACGTATATGCAGATATATTTTATGTAAAAATGTGAAAAAACGATATTTATTTTTGAGTATATCTGGAATAAATGAAAATTAGCAAATCAGAATGTATCGAATATATATTTTACTATAGAAAATGGATTGTACCGCAGACCTTACGATTGCCTTATTGAAAAGCAGGCTATTTTTAAAGAAAAGTGAATTATTTTCTAAAATGCTTGACATTTTTCTCTGAATAGCATAAAATAGGTATAGATTTAATATCAGGGGGATATCTGCGCATTTTCATTAATGCAAATATATTGAAGGAGTGAATTCAATGAGTAATGAAGAAAAATTGCTTGAACTTTCCCGGTCGATTGGTGGTCTGAACAGAACATGTTCTAATGAACTGCTTAAGGGTGAAAAAATCCATTTCGGCCAGCCGCCTATTTTCCATGCACTTTTGGAAAGAGACGAACAGAGCCAGTGTGATATCGCTGCCGCTATCGGCGTCAGCCGCGCTTCTGTCGGTGTATCCCTCCGCCGTATGGAAAAGTCTGGTATCGTCAGCCGTGTAATCAATCAGAAGGACAGCCGTTATAACCTCGTCTCTCTGACCGAAAAGGGCAGAGCACTCGCGGAACGCTCCGACGCTTTGATGATGGAACTGACCCACATCAAGCTTCAGGGATTTACCCCTGAAGAGGTTGAAACGCTTGTGAACCTTCTGTCCCGTCTGGAAGCAAATATGAAGGCTTTCCAGAACGGTAAACATGATGAAGACTGAGCGTCGATGATCGCTTATCAGATGGACATCCTTTGCCGGTGGCTGGGGTGTTCATTTTTTTGCCCGTTTGACGTTTGTTTTTTCGCAGGATTTTGCGGCAGAGCCAGATATTTCGACCATTTTGGCGGATGGATGGTGCAGTTTGCGAGAAAATCAAGTAAAATTGCAGAAATATATTGATTTTTTCTGGATTTTGCTGTATTTTATAAGTATCTGTATGATTTGGTTTTTTCGGTCATACAAGAACCTGAAAGGCTGTGATGAAAGGTTTGGAAAAGAAGCTGACGCTGTATGGCTTTAATAATCTGACCAAAACCCTGAGCTTCAATATTTATGACGTCTGCTACGCGAAAACTGAGCGCGAACAGACCGACTACATCGCATATATCGACGAACAGTATAACTCCGAACGTCTCACCAAAATCCTCTGCGATGTTACTGAAATGATCGGCGCGAAGATCCTCAATATCTCCAAACAGGATTACGCTCCCCAGGGTGCTTCGGTCAACGTCCTGATCGCCGAAAAGGACCTGGAAGGCGTTGAAATCGACCCTTCCTGCAATCAGGGACAGATGGTCCATGCACACCTCGATAAGAGCCATGTGACGGTGCATACCTTTCCGGAACACCATCCCAATAACTGCGTTTCGACCTTCCGGGTGGATATCGATGTCGCGACCTGCGGGATGATCTCACCGCTGAGCGTTCTGGATTATTTGATCGGGTCGTTTGACTCGGATATTATTACGATTGATTATCGCGTCCGCGGATTTACCCGTGATGTCCATGGCAAGAAGTATTTTATTGACCATGATATCACGTCGATTCAGGACTTTATCAATCCCAAAACGCTCACCAGATATGATGCGTATGATATTAATGTTTATCAGTCCAATATTTTCCATACCCGCCTGCTGATCAAGGATATCCAGCTGCAGAATTACCTCTTTAATCAGGATGTCTATGAACTGCCGCCGTCCACCAGACTGGATATTACCAGCCTGCTCAGACGCGAAATGATCGAAATCTTCAGCGGTCAGAATATCTATGAATAATTTTCTTTTGGAGGTCAATTGAAAGAAATTGTATAGATTGGATCAGACAAAAGTCCCCGTCTGCGACGCTCTCAGACGGGTCCGGGATTCCGGTATGGTGCATTTTGATGTGCCGGGTCATAAGGGCGGGCGCGGCAATAAGGCGCTGCGTGACTTTTTTGGGAGCGACTGTATCCGCTCGGATATGAACTCGATGAAGGCACTGGATAACCTCTGCCATCCGGTTTCGGTGATCCGCGAGGCGGAAGAACTTGCGGCGGATGCTTTTGGCGCTGCATATGCTTTTCTGATGGTCGGCGGCGCAAGTTCCTGCGTTGAGGCGATGGTCATGACCGCATGTAAGGCGGGTGAAAAGATCATCATGCCGCGCAACGTCCATCGCAGTGCGATTAACGCCTTGGTTATCTGCGGCGCGGTGCCGGTTTATGTCGATCCGGGCGTCAACCGCAGGCTGGGTATCCCGCTCGGGATGTCGGTCGAAGGCGTGAAAAAGGCGATCGAGGAAAACCCGGATGCAAAAGCCGTCCTGGTCAATAATCCTACTTATTACGGCGTATGTTCCGACCTGCCGGCAATTATCAAGCTCGCCCATGAACATGGGATGCTGGTGCTGTGCGATGAGGCACACGGGACACACTTTTATTTCAGCGATCTGCTGCCTCCCGGCGGTATGCAGCTGGGTGCCGACATGGCTGCGTGCTCGATGCACAAGACCGGCGGCAGTTTTACCCAGTCGGCTTTTTTGCTGTGCGGTGAAGGCGTCAACCCGGGATATGTCCGTCAGATCATCAACCTGACCCAGACGACTTCCGGGTCTTATCTGCTGCTCTGTTCGCTGGATATGGCGCGGCGCAACCTCGCGCTCAACGGCGCTGCCATGATGGAGCGTACGATTGAACAGGCTGACTATGCAAGGGAAGAAATCAACGCGCTGGGCGGTTATTACGCCTTTGGAAGCGAAATTATCGATGGGGAATACTGCTGCGCGTTTGACGTGACCAAGCTCTCGGTCCATACGAGGGATATCGGGCTTGCCGGCGTTGAGGTGTACGACCTTCTGCGGGATGAGTATGATATCCAGTTAGAATTCGGCGATATCGGCAACTTCCTTGCGATCGTGACCGCCGGTGACCGCAACCTTGAGATCGAACGGCTGATTTCCGCTTTGTCGGAAATCAAGAGGCTCTATTCAGGCGATCTAACCGGTATGCTCGATCATGAATATATCAACCCGCTGGTGGAAATGACACCGCAGGCTGCTTTTTACAGTGAAAAGGTCTCGCTCCCGATTGAGGAGAGCGCAGGTCGTATCTCCACTGAGTCGGTCATGTGCTATCCGCCCGGTATCCCGATTCTGGCGCCGGGTGAGCGGATCACCAAAGAAATTTTGCAGTATATCGCTTATGCAAAAGAAAAGGGTTGCTTTATGACGGGCACTGAAGATATGAATATCAGCCGTATCAATGTGGTTCGATAAAGCGATCGGGTACAGATAGAAAGGATGATGGGATTGCAGGCAAGGGAACTCTGGTTTACGGAAAATTATACAGACGGTGCGCGTTTTTCCATTCGGATCGATGCGCAGGTCTATTCCCACAAGAGCCGCTTCCAGCAGATCGATATCTTTGACACACCTGAATTCGGTCGGGTGCTGGTGCTGGACGGCTGCATTATGCTGACTGAAAAAGACGAGTTTATCTATCATGAGATGATCGTCCATCCGGCAATGGCTGTCCGTCCGGATATCAAACGGGTACTGGTCATCGGCGGCGGCGACGGCGGATGTGTCAGGGAACTTTTGCAGTATGAGTCGATCGAATCCGTCGACCTGTGCGAAATCGACCGGGAGGTCATCGAAACCTGCCGCCGGTTTCTGCCGCAGACTGCCGGCAGAATGGACGATATCCGAGTGGAACTGCATATCGCCGATGGGCTCAAATTCGTCAGGCGGCAGAAAAATGCTTATGACCTGATCATTGTCGATTCTACCGATCCGTTCGGACCCGGTGAGGGACTGTTCACCCGTGAATTTTACGGCAACTGCTACAGTGCACTGACCGAAAACGGGATTCTGATCAATCAGCATGAAAGCCCTTATTACCGCGGCGACGCGCTTGCAATGCAGCGTGCGCACCGTCAGCTTTCGGCGGTCTTCCCGATGGCGTCGGTTTATCAGGTGCATATCCCGACCTATCCGTCGGGACACTGGCTGTTTGGGTTCGCTGCAAAGAACGCGGAGTGCAATCCGTGTGAATTTGACGAGGAACAGTGGAATGCTCTCGGGATATCGACCAGATATTATAATACAAAACTGCATAAGGGAAGCTTTGCGCTGCCAAATTATGTGAAAGATCTGCTTTCCGGTAAAGAATAACTTCCGGTAATTCTTTTTATTATATTTGTTTTTGCAGGCGCAAACGCCTGTATCTGGAAAGGATGGAATAACTTTATGTCAAGAGCTTTGATTATCGGTGCTGGCGGCGTTGCCGGCGTAGTCGTCCACAAGTGCTGCCAGAACAGCGATGTTTTCACCGAAATCTGCATCGCTTCCCGTACCAAATCCCGCTGCGATGCGCTGGCTGACCAGCTGCGCGGCAAGACCAAAACAGTCATCACCACCGCTCAGATTGACGCAATGGATTTTGACGCGCTGTGCGCCCTGATCCGCTCCTATAACCCCGATCTGGTCATGAATATCGCGCTGCCGTATCAGGATCTGGCGATCATGGACGCCTGCCTTGCCTGCGGCGTCAACTATATGGATACCGCCAACTACGAGCCGGAAGATACCGACGATCCGGAATGGCGTGCGGTTTATGAAAAACGCTGCAAGGAAGAGGGCTTCTCTGCATATTTTGACTACTCATGGCAGTGGGCATATATGGAAAAATTTAAAGAAGCTGGTCTGACCGCACTGCTGGGCAGCGGCTTTGACCCCGGTGTCACCCAGGTATTCTGCGCTTACGCCAAAAAACATCAGTTCGATACCATCGATACCATCGATATCCTCGACTGCAACGGCGGCGACCACGGCTATCCTTTCGCCACCAACTTCAACCCCGAAATCAACCTCCGCGAAGTTTCCGCACCCGGCTCCTACTGGGAAAACGGTCACTGGGTCGAGATCCCTGCCATGAGCATCAAGCGTGAATACAACTTCAAGGAAGTCGGTCAGAAGGATATGTACCTGCTGCACCACGAGGAAATTGAGTCGCTGGCTAAAAATATCTCTGAGGTTTCCCGCATCCGCTTCTTCATGACCTTCGGTCAGTCCTATCTGACCCATATGAAGTGCCTGGAAAACGTCGGTATGCTGTCGACTACCCCGATTATGTTTGAGGGCAAGGAGATCGTCCCGATCCAGTTTTTGAAAGCGCTGCTGCCTGACCCCGCGACCCTCGGTCCGCGCACTGTCGGCAAAACCAACATCGGCTGCATCTTCACCGGCAAAAAGGACGGCAAGGAGAAGACCTATTACGTTTACAACGTCTGCGACCATCAGGAATGCTACCGTGAGGTCGGCTCTCAGGCGATCAGCTATACCACCGGCGTTCCGGCAATGATCGGTGCTTCGATGCTGCTGACCGGTAAATGGAACAAACCGGGTGTCTATACCGCAGAGGAGTTTGATCCCGATCCCTTTATGGAAGAACTGAACAAATGGGGTCTGCCCTGGCAGGAAGATTTCAACCCCGTTCTGGTTGACTGATTATCATGAAAATAATGCCGCATCGTCTGTAATTATGGCGGTGCGGCTGATTTTTGTCACGAAAGGAGTTTGCAGCAGTGCAGAAAACATATCATATCCCGGCGGCGTTTTCAAAGCTGGACAGCCCCGCTTATGTCATTGATACCGACCTTTTGAGAAAAAACCTTGAGCTTCTGAGCAGTGTCCAGAAACGCGCAGGATGTAAAATCCTGCTGGCACAAAAGGCGTTTTCAATGCCGGAAGTGTATCCGCTGATCGGTGAGTACCTTGCCGGTACGACCGCTTCCGGATTATTTGAAGCCAGGCTCGGATTCGAGGAAATGCCCGGGAAAGAGGTCCATGTCTTCAAACCAGCTTACGGTGAGGCGGAAATGGACGAGCTGGTCAAAATCGCCGGACATATGATCTTCAATTCCTTCGACCAGTGGATGCACTTTAAAGATAAGGCACTTGAGGCAGGGATTTCCTGCGGTATCCGCCTAAATCCTGCCTGTTCGACCCAGGAAGGACATGAAATCTATGACCCGTGCGCGCCGGGTTCACGGCTTGGGGTGACAAAAGAAAACTTCCATCCGGAACTGCTGGATGGGCTGGAAGGACTGCATTTTCATACCCTCTGCGAACAGAATTCTGACGCGCTGGTGACAACTCTTGCGGCGATTGAGGAGCAGTTCGGCGAATACCTGCCGCGGATGAAATGGCTTAACTTCGGCGGCGGCCACCACATCACCCGCCCGGATTACGATATCGAAACGCTGGTGCGGGAAGTCAGACGTATCCGCGAAAAGTATGGCGTTGAGGTCTATCTGGAGCCTGGTGAAGCGGTCGCACTTAATGCCGGGTTCCTTGTCGCCCATCTGCTGGATACCGTCCACAACGGCCTTACAGCCGGGATTTTGGACGTTTCGGCGGCATGCCATATGCCGGACGTGCTGGAGATGCCTTACCGGCCGTATATCATCGGCAGCGGGGAAGCTGGGGAAAAGGAATACACCTATCGCTTTGGCGGCCCGACCTGCCTTGCAGGTGATATTATCGGGGATTATTCCTTTGACCATCAGCTGCAAAAAGGCGAGATGCTGGTTTTCACCGATATGGCGATTTACTCATTTGTCAAGAACAATACCTTCAACGGGATGCCGCTCCCGATGCTCGCGACCTATTCCGAAAAAGACGGCCTGAAAATCGTCCGCAAGTTTGGCTATGAGGATTTTCGGATGAGGTTAAAATAAACGCAATGGCTTATTGTGAGCATTTTTATATTTATTGCTTATTTTCCGGTGATTTGACCGACGCGCAGAGCGGCGGCCCAAAGTTACTTGCTCCGTGGGGGCGGTCATAACAAAAAGTTTAGGTCAAGCCTTTTGCGCAGTGCCTGCGCTCCCTAAATCCAATGTTTCAATCACGCTCTAAGTGCTCAGCAAACGAACGTCGCTTCACCGCTCGGAACGATAGAAGTTGTATGCAATCTCTGTCCGGTGATTTGACCGACGCGGAGAGCGGCGGCCCAAAGTTATTCGCTCCGTGGGGGCGGTCATAACAAAAAGTTTAGGTCAAGCCTTTTCAAAGGCTTGCAGGTCCAGGGCGGCGCCCTGGTCGCCCTCCGCAGAGGGCGAAATCTCTTATCCCCAAAAATAGCTCAGCAAGGGGTAGCAAAATACCCGCAGGTATTTTGTGTAGGGGACGCATAGCAAGGGCGTCCCCTATGGAAAAAGTCCGCTCGATGCGGGCTTTTTTCATAAACGAGCGAGCTTGTTACTTTCGACTTACGCAGTCAGGTGGGACTACGTGGGGCGGCACGCCGCTGACGATGATTGCCTGCCTGACCTTGTTGACTGTCCGGTGGACAGTCAACAACGGTGCAGCGTGGTATAGTTGCCTGCACTTCCTTGATGCCAATGCTCTACTACACTCTAATTGCTCAGCAAACACAGGTCGTTCACCGCTCATGCCCTCTTAGTCACATCCGTGAAGCCACCTGCGGATGGCTGCTCTCCCAGAGGGAGAGCCGGGAGGAACGGTGTCCGAGAATTGACAGGCAGGGGGGAATGTGCTATCCTATACATACACCAAAAATATACAGACAAAACAGGACAGCGGCCTGTATGGGCATGCTGTTTTTTATTTGGACGGGACAGGAGGATATAGGATGGAAAAGCTGCCGTTTGACTATACAATTATATCCCATCCGCGCAGAAAACGAATCGCTATTTCAGTGACGCCTGAGGGAAAGGTCATCGTCCGTACTCCTCCGCGCACCGCCAGAAAACGAATTGAAAAGATGCTCGAAGAAAACGCGGGCTGGGTAATGGAATCCCTCAGCCGGGTGCAGGTGAGTGATAGGAAAAAATGGCGCTGGGAACCGGGCGGGGTGATGCCGCTGCTTGGACAGGAAATGACGGTCGCGCTCGCGGTCGGTCAAAAGCCTGGGGTTGACGGCGGGCGGATACTGCTGACTGGGGATGGCCCGGAGGATTGGGCACGGTGCGGCGCGGCACTCTACCGGCAGATTGCAGGTGAATATATGCAGAAACTGGTCAGCGAACTGGAACCGCTGGTCGGTGTAAGGGCTGCCGGGGTGAATATCGGCAATGCCAGAAGAAGCTGGGGGTGCTGCCGGAAGGATGGGGTCATCCGGTTCAGCTGGCGGCTGGTCGGGATGCAGCCGGAGTTCTGCCGGTATGTCGCGGTGCACGAACTTTGCCATCTGCTGCACTTTAACCACTCGGCGGCATTCTGGGAAGAGGTCGCGCGGGTGATGCCGGAATGGAAAGAGGTCAGAAAGCTGTGCGGAAAGGGGACGCTGCCGGGATGATGGATGAGATGAGCGGGGGCGCGGAATCTGTCGCTGTCCGGGAAGATATCCGCGGGGTTGACGGCTGGCTGATTAACCCGGAAGACTTCGCCGCAGCATGCCGGACGGTCGCTGAAAACGGAAGGCAGATGGCGGGCATCGGTACCCTTGGCGAAAAATCGGTCCATGCGGTGCTCAAAATCGCCTGCGACCCGTGGGCTGAGCGGGAAGTGGCCATCGGTGATTATGTCGCCGACGTGGTCGGGGAACGCGGAATCATCGAAATCCAGAGCAGGCGGTTCTCCGCTATCCGGCCAAAGTTGGAAAGTCTGCTTCGGGTATGCCCGGTAACGGTGGTATGGCCTTGCTGTGAACAGCTGTGGCTGCGGGCAGTCGATGCGGACGGCGTATTGTCCTCTCGCCGCAAAAGCCCCAAACATCAGCGTCCGGTTGATGTCTTTGCAGAACTGTACGGTATCCGTAAACTGATCGGCGACCCGAATTTCCATCTCCGGGTCGTTTCGCTCGAGGTGGAAGAACTGCGGCTCGCCGCGAAAAAATCCGGCAGAAGGAAAAATCTCAAGCTGGACAGGGTTCCGCTTCGGATGCTCGGGCAGCGGGCGGTCGACGGCGGGGAAGACTGGCTGGAGCTGGCCGGGCTGCGACACAGGGGGATGGACGGGCAGTTTACCTCCGGTGAAACTGCGCAGGCACTCGGGGTCGGGGACGACCTCGCAAGGATGATGCTTGGATGTCTGGCCGAATTGGGGTTTGTCCGCAGGGTTGGCAAGCGCGGTCGGGCGTATCTGTATGAGTTTGTGCGGTAAATGACGGATGTTTATTGTGCGTAAGAATATGTAGGCGGTTCCTGTAAAATGGAGCCGCCTTTGTTTGTCTATGGGAAAGTAACTGAGCAGGAAAGAAGCATTTGTTTGCTGAGCACAAAGAGCGTGGTAGAGCATTGCCATCAAGTCCGCCTGACACCGGGCCTTCCTCTTGAGGAAGGTGGCACCGCGCAAGCGGTGACGGAAGGAGTAAACGGCGGAGAAGAA
>CALWWT010000074.1 GCA_944385325.1 uncultured Clostridia bacterium
CGTCCTTTCTGCATCGCGACCGAGCCCAACCTTGGCGCGCACAACACCTCGATGGTCAAATTCCTGATCATTCTTTCGCCGGTCGGCGCTTATTACGCGTCCGGGCTGAACCCTGTCAATATTTATGTTGAGCCCCGTTATGTCCGTGCGGTACGCGGCGGCACCGGCTTTGCAAAGACCGGCGGCAACTACGCGGCTTCGATGCTGGCACAGGAAGAAGCGGCTGCGCAGGGCTTCTCGCAGGTTCTGTGGCTGGACGGCGTTGAGCAGAAGTATATTGAAGAGGTCGGCGCCATGAACGTCTTCTTTGTGCTGGGCGACGAGGTGGTCACCCCTGAACTGCGCGGTTCCATCCTGCCCGGCATCACCCGTAAATCGGTCATCGAGATCCTCAAGCACTGGGGTTATAAAGTCTCCGAACGCCGGATCACGGTCGACGAGCTGATGGAAGCGTATAAGGAAGGCAAGTTCACCGAGATGTTCGGCTCCGGCACAGCGGCGGTCATCTCTCCTGTTGGGCTGCTGCGGTATAAGGATTATGATATGAAGCTGTCGGATGGAAAGATCGGCGAGCTTTCCCAGAAGCTGTATGACGCGCTGACTGCCATCCAGTGGGGCAAGGCGGAAGACCCGTTTGGCTGGACGGTCAAGGTCTGCTGATTGATTGACAAAAGCGGTATGGCTGTAAGCCGTACCGCTTGTTTGTTTTGGCGCAAAAAGCCCGGTCACAATTTGGAAACAGCTTGTTTACCGCACCGAAAACAGGGTGAGAACCTTTTGTAAATTCGGGCGTAAATGCTTGACTTTGTCATATTTACCCGTCATACTGGATAATATAGAAGGCAAAAAATCTGCCGGGCTGCCGGCTTACAGAAAGGAATTCGCGATTATATGAACTGGCTGCGCAACTTTATGATCGGACGGTATGGCACTGATTCCCTGTCCCTGTTTCTGCTTGTGCTCAGCATTGTGATCACCTTTGTCACCAGTATTTTCGGCGGGAACCTGATCACCCTGCTGATTTCGTATGCACTGTGGGGTTGGATCATCTTCCGCACCCTTTCCCGCAATATCGCGGCGCGCAGTAAGGAAAACGAGGTGTTCCTGACCGGCTGGCGCTGGGTGATGGACCATACGGTCGGTTTCCGCGGCTGGGTCAAAACGGAAGGCAACCGTTTCCGTGACCGTAAAACGCATAAATATTTCCGCTGCCCTGCCTGCCATCAGATGGTAAGGGTCCCCAGGAATAAGGGCAAGGTTCGGATTATCTGTCCCAAGTGCAAAAACGAGTTTATCCGTTCGACCGGCAAGTCCCCTGCCCAGAAGATAAAGGAACAGCAGCAGCGTGCCCAAAAGGCAGAAAAGACCGGTAAACACTAAGAGCTGTCATCCTCCGGCTCCCGTGCAGACAAATCGCGTTCTGCATGGGAGCTTTTTTTGCCCGGACGCCGGGCTGGGTTATTGACCAAAACGATATAAATCAGCCTAAAAGGCTGCAATTTTTTGGCAGCGCATTTTTGCATGACAACGGTATCTAAACTTGCAAAAACGCGTCTGCTCTGTTATAATATAGGTTAAACACCGGTCGGACAGGTTGAGACTCAGACCATTCCGAACGGGATTTGCACGCTTAAGAATAATGAGGAAAAAGGAAGGGTCGATTGGATATGTACAAAATCGTACGGAAGAAATCTTTGAATCCTACCGTCACTCTGATGGATATTGAAGCTCCGCTGATTGCCAAAAAGGCAAAACCGGGTCAGTTTATCATCCTCCGGGTGGATGAGGACGGCGAACGCATTCCGCGGACCATTGCGGGCTATGACCGCGAAAATGGAACGGTCACCATTATTTTCCAGGTTGTCGGCGCTACGACAACCCTTTTGAGCCATAAAAACGAAGGCGAGTTTATCCAGGACTTTGTCGGTCCTTTGGGTACGCCCAGCCGGCTGGACGGGCTGAAAAAGGTCTGCGTCATCGGCGGCGGCGTCGGATGCGCGATTGCTCTGCCGGTCGCACAGGCGCTGCATGAGATGGGCGCCGAGGTCACCTCGATCGTCGGTTTCAGAAACAAAGACCTGGTCATTCTGGAAGACGAGTTCAAGGCATGTTCCGACCACTTTACCATGATGACCGACGACGGCTCCTATGGCGAAAAGGGCAACGTCACCCTTCCGCTGAAAGAGATGCTGGATAATGGCGAACGGTTTGATGAGGTCATCGCGATCGGTCCGCTGATCATGATGAAGTTTGTCTGCCTGACCACCAAGGAATACGATCAGAAGACGACCGTTTCAATGAACCCGATCATGGTGGACGGCACCGGCATGTGCGGCGGCTGCCGGCTGAGCGTTGGCGGCGAAACCAAATTCGCTTGCGTCGATGGTCCCGACTTTGACGGGCATCTGGTCGACTTTGACGAGGCTATGAGCCGCGGACGCAGCTACGCGCCGTTTGAACGCCATGCCTACGAGGAAACCTGCAACCTGTTTGCCAAGGAGGTCGAGTAATCATGCCGAATATGAGAGCAACCAAGAATCCGATGCCCTCGCAGGACCCGAATGTTCGCAATAAAAACTTTCAGGAAGTAACCCTCGGCTATACCGAGGAGATGGCGCTGGATGAGGCAAAACGATGCCTGAACTGCAAGAATAAGCCCTGTGTTTCCGGATGTCCGGTCAATATCCATATCCCCGAGTTTATCGCGAAGGTTGCCG
>CALWWT010000075.1 GCA_944385325.1 uncultured Clostridia bacterium
AAGAGTATATGTGCGGAGAGAAACCTTCTTCTGTGAAACACATAAAAAGGGTTTGCCGCCGAAGGAAAATGTAAGGGTTTTTACATTTTGCCTGGTTCTGCGTTTAAGAGACGCCGGACTGTCATCATAAGTATGATGGAGAGCTGATCTGAGCTTTGTGCCCCAGCGGCACCTGGATGCAGTATCTTTATTATAAGCGATGACGAACCGGTTTTCAACCGGTTTTTTTACTTTTATTCAAAACATCGCTTTGCAATGGGAAAAGGAGAGGAAAATGATGAAAAAATACAACGTTGGTATCATTGGCGCGACCGGTATGGTCGGACAGAGATTTGCAACACTTCTGGAGAATCATCCGTGGTTCCAGGTGACCGCTCTGGCAGCTTCCGGCAGAAGTGCCGGTCAGACCTACCGTGAAGCAGTGGAAGGCCGCTGGAAAATGAAGACTCCTTTGCCGGAATCGATGGCGGATCTGGTGCTGTTTGATGCCACAAACGATATTGACCGCATTGCTGAGAAGGTTGATTTTGTCTTCTGCGCAGTCAACATGCCCAAGGCAGAGATCCGCGAACTGGAAGAAGCATACGCCCGCAAGGAGATCCCTGTTGTTTCCAACAACTCGGCACACCGCGGCACACCGGACGTTCCGATGGTTGTTCCGGAGCTGAACCCTGAGCACATCGACGTTATTCCCGCACAGAGAAAACGCCTTGGCACCAAACGCGGCTTTATTACCGTTAAATCCAACTGTTCGCTCCAGAGCTATGTTCCGGCACTGTCGCCGCTGCGTGACGCATTCGGACTGAAAACGGTTCTGGCATGTACCTATCAGGCAATTTCCGGCGCGGGAAAAACGTTTGAAACCTTCCCTGAAATCGTGGATAACGTCATCCCTTACATCGGCGGCGAAGAGGAAAAGAGTGAGCAGGAACCGCTCAAGCTCTGGGGTCATGTCGAAGACGGCGTAATTGTCAATGCTGACAGCCCGGTCATCACCTCCCAGTGCCTGCGTGTACCGGTATCGGATGGTCATACTGCGGCAGTTTTTGCGTCCTTTGAGAAGAAGCCGGAAATTGAAGAAATCAAGAAAATCTGGGCAGAGTTTGTAAGCCCGATTCATGAATTGGGTCTGCCTTCCGCTCCCAAGCAGTTTATCCACTACTTCGAGGAACCGGATCGTCCCCAGGCAAAGCTTGACCGCGATATGGACGGCGGTATGGGCGTTGAAATCGGACGTCTGCGTGAAGATAAGCTGTTTGATATCAAATTTGTCTGCCTTTCGCACAATACCCTGCTGGGCGCTGCCGGCGGTGCGGTTCTGACCGCTGAGCTGCTGGCTGTAAAGGGGTATTTTGACTGATCCTTTGGTTTGGAGGAAAACACATGAAAAAGAGAATCTTTACCGGCGCGGGTATCGCAATTGTTACCCCGATGAACGAAGACGGGAGTATCAATTTTGCGGAATTTGGTCGGATGATTGACTGGCAGATTGAAAACGGGACCGACGCGATCATCGTCTGCGGCACCACCGGTGAATGTGCGACCATGTCGGAAGAAGAGCATCTGGAATGTATCCGTTTTTGTAAAGAGCATGTTGCCGGACGGGTTCCGGTTGTAGCCGGTGCCGGCAGCAATGACACTGCTTTTGCCGTCAAGATGGTGAAGGAATGCGAGGAAATTGGCGTTGACGGACTGCTGGTTGTCACACCTTACTACAACAAGACCTCTCAGAGGGGACTGGTTGCCCATTATAAGGCGATTGCTGAAGCGACCAGTCTTCCGATCATTATGTACTCGGTACCCTCCCGTACCGGTGTCAATATCCAGCCTGCGACCTGCAAGGAACTGAGCAAGATCCCGAACATCGTCGCAATCAAGGAAGCCAGCGGCAATATCGACCAGGTAACCGAAATCAAGGCACTGTGCGGCGATGATCTGGATATCTATTCGGGCGAAGATGGAATTATCACACCGATTCTTTCGGTTGGCGGTATCGGCGTTATCTCGGTTCTGTCCCATGTCTGCCCGCGTGAAACCCATGAAATCTGCCAGAAATACTTTGACGGCGATGTCAAAGGAAGTGCCGCGCTGCAGCTGAAGTACCACAAGCTGGTCAAGGCGCTGTTCTCAGATGTCAACCCGATTCCTGTCAAGGCAGCCGTGAACATGATGGGCTGGAAAGCCGGTCATTGCCGTCTGCCGCTGGTGGATATGGCACCGGAAGCAGAAGAAAAACTGGCACAGGTTATGCGGGAATACGGTCTGATTGATTAATCCGGACTGTAAGTGAAAAGCAGAAAGCGGAAGTTTAAAGGAGTTGTCTGTCATGAAAAAGATCATCATCTGCGGTTGTCAGGGGAAAATGGGGCATGTGCTGGAAAGCTGCATTGCCGAGCGGGATGACTGTGAAGTCGTCGCCGGTTTTGATATTGCGACTGAGCCTAAAAAGCCCTATCCGGTATTCAGCCGTTTTGCCGACTGCACCGTGGATGCGGATGTCATTATTGATTTTTCCAACCCTGCTTCGCTTGAGCAGCTGCTGGACTATGCAGTTTCGCACAATCTGCCGCTGATTATTGCGACCACCGGTTACAACGAAGCGCAGATTGCTGCGATTCATAAAGCAGCAGAGACAATTCCCGTCTTCTTTTCGTTTAATATGTCGCTGGGTGTCAACCTGCTGGCTGAGCTTGCCAAAAAGGCAGCTGCTTTCCTGGGTGGACAGTTTGACATTGAGATTGTCGAAAAGCACCACAACCGCAAGGTTGACGCTCCCAGCGGCACCGCTCTGATGCTGGCAGACGCGATCAATTCCGTTCTGGAACAGCCCTGCAGCTATACCTATGACCGTCATTCGGTTCGCCGCAAACGTGAAAAGAGTGAGATCGGTATCTCCTCGGTGCGCGGAGGAACGATTGTCGGAGAACACGAGATTATCTTTGCCGGCCGCGATGAGATCATCGAGCTGAAACATACCGCGATGAGCCGTGAAATTTTTGCGGTTGGCGCGGTGAATGCGGCTGTTTATCTGGCGGATTCGTTTATTCCGAGAATTTATACGATGTCTGATCTGCTGTAACTGTGAAAGGGTGGGTTCTATGAAGGTTATCACCAAGCTGAGCGTTATGCAGGATGTAGCGCTGGTAACGTTGAACAAGGTACCGGCAAGTGTGGATTTTGTCTGCAAGATTTTTGACCGGCTGGATGAAGAGGGGATCAATGTTGACATGATTTCCCAGTCTCCGCTGACTGGTTCCTATGTTTCCATTTCTTTCTCGACCAGTTCGGAGGAGATGGTCAAGGTGGCAGCTCTTGCCAATGAGATCAGCAGGGAATATCCTTCGGTCCGTCCGCTGATCAGCCATAATAATGTAAAGATTTCGCTGTATGGGGAAGAGATGCCAAAATATCACGGAATTGCAGCCAGTGTTTTCCGGGTGCTGAAAAACTGCGGGACGGATGTATTGCTGATTACCACTTCGTCGGTGGATATTTCGGTGCTGGTCAATGGAGCCAGCGCAGAGCAGTGTGTCGCGGCGCTGACTGAAGCATTTGAATTGTAAACTTTTTGTGAATCAGCACGGTTCTGCTTGCTATTTCGGCAGTACCGTGCTAAAATAATATCTGCATTACGCACGCGGCCTGTTTATCTGCGCAGGGTGCCAAACTGTGTTGGTCGCGCAGTACAAGGTCGCGGTGGATACCGGTCCAAGCACCAAAACCGGGAAAACCAAATTTTTTACAGGAGGACTACGCAAATGGCAGTAGTATCTATGAAACAGCTCCTCGAAGCTGGCGTACACTTTGGTCATCAGACCAGAAGATGGAACCCCAAGATGGCTCCTTATATCTTCACCGAAAGAAATGGCATCTACATCATCGACCTGCAGAAGACCGTTAAGAAACTGGACGAGGCTTATAACTTCATCCGCGAAGTTTCCGCAAATGGCGGCGAGGTTCTGTTTGTTGGTACCAAGAAACAGGCTGGCGATTCCATCAAGGAAGAAGCTGAACGCTGCGGCATGCACTATGTCAACGCAAGATGGCTGGGCGGCATGATGACCAACTTCAAGACCATTCAGAAGAGAATTGACCGTCTTGCTCAGCTGCGCAAGATGGAAGAAGACGGCACCTTCGAGCTTCTGCCCAAGAAGGAAGTCGTTAAGCTGAAACTCGAGATCGAGAAACTCGAAAAATTCATCGGCGGTATCAAACAGATGAAGACCCTGCCTGCTGCACTGTTCATCGTTGATCCCAAGAAAGAAAAGATTGCAGTTTCCGAAGCAAGAAAGCTCAACATTCCGATCGTTGCAATTGTCGACACCAACTGCGATCCTGACGAAGTTGATTATGTTATCCCCGGCAACGATGACGCTATCCGCGCTGTCAAGCTGATCGCCGGCGCTATGGCAAACGCTGTCATGGAAGGCCGTCAGGGTCAGAGCGACGCTCCCGCTGCTGAAGAGGAAGCTCCTGTCGAGGAATAATCTGCTGTAAAGCAAAACCCGATGGGACTTTAATTCCGATCGGGTTTTTTACCCGAATAAACCTGAAATATTTAGGAGGAACATAATCATGGCATTCACTGCTAAGGATGTAAAAGATCTGCGTGAAAAAACCGGCTGCGGCATGATGGACTGCAAAAAGGCTCTTGCTGAGACCGATGGCGATATGGAAAAGGCTGTTGAGTACCTGAGAGAAAAAGGTCTGGCTGCTGTTGCTAAAAAGGCAAGCAGAATTGCTGCTGAAGGTCTGGTTGTCGTTGCAATTGAAGGCAACGTCGGTGTTGTTCTGGAAGTCAACGCTGAAACCGACTTCGTTGCCAAGAACGAAACCTTTGTTGACATGTGCAACAACATTGCTGCTACCATTATCAAGGAAAACCCTGCTGATGTTGACGCTCTGATGCCCATGCACTGCGCAAACACTGAAATGACCGTTGAAGAGGCTGTCCGTGACAGAATTCAGGTTATCGGTGAGAATATGAGAGTCCGTCGTTTTGTCCGTATGGAAGGCAACCTGGTTTCCTATGTTCACTCTGGCGGCAAGATCGGCGTTCTGGTTAACTTTGACACCGACTGCGCTGACAAAGATGCATTCCACGCTGTTGCTAAAGACGTTGCTCTGCAGATCGCTTTCTCTAACCCCACCTACCTGTCCAAGGAAGATGTTCCTGCTGACGTTGTTGCTAAAGAGAAAGAAATCATTATGGCTCAGATGGACAACGATCCCAAGATGGCTAACAAACCTGAAAAGGTCAAAGAAGGCATCGTTATGGGCAAGCTGGGCAACTTCTACAAGGAAGTCTGCCTGAAAGAGCAGTCTTTCGTTAAGGATGAGAAGCTGAGTGTTCAGGCTTATCTCGATGCACAGGCTAAAGCTCTGGGCTGCAAGATTGCTCTGACTGCTTATGCACGTCTGGAAAAGGGCGAAGGTCTTGAAAAACGTGAAGACAACTTTGCTGACGAAGTTGCCAGCATGATCAAATAATCAATGCTTTGTTAACCCCGGAACCTGAAAGGTTCCGGGGTTTGAGCTTGTCGAAAAACATTTTTGAGATTGGCGAACCGACTGCTTAAGATTGGACAAATCCTTTTTGTAGAGAATAGCAGGTCCAGGGGCGGACGGTTCGCGTTGCAAACAGGCTTTCTGGGAAAGCCTGCCCTGGGCGCGCGTAAGCGCGCAACCTCCCCCTAAAAAACACAGTCATTGCCGCATTTCATTGCGGCAATGGCGGATAAAGAGTATGCACGTCGGATTTTATCAACAGTCTGACCCGGAACCGGAAAGGTTCCGGGTTTTGTCGTTTATGGGAAAAGAGAGCAGGTGCTTGTAATTTTTGCTGTAATGTGCTAAAATGTAAACATCTTTAAATGGTTTGCGGCAGCAATGCCGCTTTTGAACAGGACTGTAACGAAGAGGATTTATATCAATGAAAAAATTTTTGATTGTTTTGCTGGTTGGTCTGACAGCAGCAATTGCTGTTCAATCTGCTGTTGGATTGAAGGCTGGTGAAACAGATGCTGACATCAAGTCAATGATCGGCGTACAGCAGCCGGATATTTCCCAGCCATCCCAGCCGGAAGAGCCATCGTCCAGCGAGCCTTCACAGCCGGAATGGCAGCCCCAGTCGGTGCGGATTGTATCTGCCGGCGATAATCTGATCCATTCGTCGCTGTACGAACAGGCGGCTGCCCGATCGGACGATGGTGGATATGACTTTACCGCTTTATATGAAAATGTTGCCGATTATTTTCTGGAAGCCGATATAGCCACCCTGAATCAGGAGACGGTCATTGCGCCAAGCCGGGCGCCTGCAACCTATCCATGCTTTAATTCACCGCCGGAACTGGCGTATTATTTGAACGCCCAGTGCGGATTTGATGTGTTAAACCTGGCAAACAACCACTGCCTTGACCAGGGAACATCCGGTCTGGAAGAATGTCTTTCCTTCTGGAAGGAAAATTATCCGGATATTCTGACAACCGGTGTCTATCAAAATGAAGAAGACCAAGCAGATATCCGAACCAAAGAGGTGGACGGGATTACCTTTGCCTTTCTGGGAATGACGGAACTTACAAACGGGCTGTCCCTTTCGTCTGATTCAGATATTGTGCTGGTACAGGCACTCGACAACGAAGGTCTTGAAAAGCTGCACACCCAGATTGAAAAAGCAGACGAAATTGCCGATGTGGTCATTATGAATGTCCATTGGGGAAATGAATATTCCTTTACGCCGACCGAACGGCAGGAATATCTCGCACAGCAGATGACTGACTGGGGCGTTGATATCGTCATTGGACATCATCCGCATGTTTTGCAGCCGGTCGAAACAAGGGAAACCGCAGACGGCAGGACTGCGCTAATCGCTTATTCCCTGGGGAATTTCGCGTCAGCACAGGCGGATGCCTATTGTCTTATCGGCGGCGTACTGGACTATACCGTTACCCGTCAGGAAGAAGGCGGAGAGGTGGAGATCAGTAGCTATAAGCTAGAACCTGTGGTCACCCATTATGATTCAGGATACCGGAATAACCGGATTTATCTGCTGGACGATTATACCGACGAACTTGCTTCAGCACATGGCGTCCGGGCACGATACAGCAGCTTCAGCCTGAATTATATAGACAGCCTTCTGCAAGAGGTCGTCGGAAGCGAACCGCTTGCCGGTGTGACGCTTCCTTAAAATGTTTATGATTTACTTTCAATACAGAAAGGTCGTATTTTCATGCAGTATTCTTTTTCCGACAGAATCAGTAACCTTCATCCTTCCGCTATCCGTGAAATTTTGAAAAACAGCGATCCGAATGTCATTTCGCTGGCAGCCGGAAACCCGGCAGTAGAATCCTTCCCGGTAGCTGAGATGAAGGAGATTGCCGACCATATTTTTGATACCGTACCCGGCATTGCTTTCCAGTATGGCATTACCGAAGGTTACCCGAAACTCCGTGAGCTGGTCATGAAACGGCAGAAAGAAAAGTATGGAATCGGTACCGACAATGACGATATCATGATTATTTCGGGCGGTACCCAGGCAATGGATCTTTCCACCAAGGTACTGGTCAATGAAGGCGATGTCATCCTTTCGGAAGACCCGGCATTTGTAGGAGCATTGAATACCTTCCGTTCCTATGCCGCAAAACTGGTCGGCATTCCGATGGAAGATGACGGAATGGATATTGCAGCACTCGAAAAGGCATTGAAAGAAAATAAGAATGTCAAAATGCTGTATACCATTCCTTCTTTCCACAATCCGCTGGGTATCTGCACTTCACTGGAAAAACGCAAAGCCGTTTATCAGCTGTGCTGCCAGTACGGCGTTATGATTCTGGAAGACAATCCATACGGAGAGCTGCGGTTTGACGGAGAAGATATCCCGACCCTCAAATCAATGGACACCGAAGGGATCGTTATTTACACCAGTTCTTTCTCGAAGGTCATGTCTGCCGGTATCCGACTGGGCTTTGTCATTGCGCCCAAGCCTATACTGGATAAGATGGCAGTCGGTAAACAGGCGGTTGATACCCACTCCAACCTCTTCTTCCAGATGCTGATTGCAGAGTATATGGAAAAGTATGATTTTGACGGACATATCCAGATGATCCGTGACCTCTACCGGCATAAGAGCGGCCTGATGCTGGATGAAATCCGCAAAGGATTCCCGGAAAGTGTCAAATACACCGTTCCGCAGGGCGGACTATTTTTGTGGTGCACGCTGCCGGAAGGTGCGGATATGATCGAATTTGTCAAGTTTGCAAAATCCAAAGGGGTCGCGATTGTCCCGGGCAGCGCGTTTAATGTGGATGAATCTGCACCCAGCCGCTGCTTCCGACTGAATTACTCGACACCGACCGATGAGAAACTGGTTGCCGGAACACGGATTCTGGGTGAAGCACTGCATGAATTCCTGGGCAAATAAGCTTTTGGTTTTTAACGTTGGGCTCTGGCTGAAACTGCGAAATCCTCTTGACAAGAGGGGAAAGCGGTGCTATACTTTTGATAAACCGATGACTGAGAAGAGTATCCGGGCAGTTTGCCTGTAAAGAGAATGCCGTATCTGGTGAAAGCGGCAGCTGGCGGCTCCGGAGAATGGGCTCATGAGGGCGGAAAGAAAGGCTGGGGAGTTTTTCTTGGCTGAGTAATGTCCGACGGTTTTTCCTGCCGTTATGTTAGGGAAGCGTATGTTGGTACGAAGATTTGGGTGGCTATTAAAGAGCTTTGAGGGCTTCTTTCCCATGTCGGGAAAGAAGCCTTTTTTGTTTTGATTTTCCCTTTTCCTCGTAAAAATCGATGAAAGGAAGTTCTTATTATGGAACAGCAGCAGAAAAAGAAATCAATCCTCAGCGGCATTCAGCCGACCGGTGTCTTTACCCTCGGTAACTATATCGGAGCGGTTAAGAACTGGGGTCCGATGCAGGATGAATTTGACTGTGCATATATGATCGCCGACCTGCACGCGATCACCGTCCGTCAAGACCCGAAAGTTTTCCGTCAGCAGATTCTTTCCTGTTACGCGCTGCTCCTTTCCTGCGGCATTGACCCGGAAAAGAGCATCGTCTTTATCCAGAGCCAGAACAGAAACCATGCACAGCTGTCCTGGATTTTGTCCTGCTATACTCAGTTTGGTGAGCTGTCCCGCATGACCCAGTTCAAGGATAAGTCAGCAAAACATGCTGATAATGTCAATGCCGGGTTGTTTACCTATCCATCGCTGATGGCAGCGGATATTCTCTTGTACCAGGCGGACCTGGTTCCGGTCGGTGCCGACCAGACCCAGCACCTTGAGCTGACCCGGACGATTGCCAACCGGTTTAACGGTGTTTATGGCAATACCTTCAAACTGCCGGAAGGGTATATCCCAAAAGCAGGTGCAAAGATTATGTCGCTGGCTGATCCGACCAAGAAGATGTCCAAGTCGGACGAAAACCCCAACGCCTGCATCCTGATTTTGGACGAAAAAGACCAGATTGTCAAGAAGTTCAAACGCGCTGTTACCGACTCAGAAATGGAAGTCCGCTATGGCGAAGGAAAAGACGGTATCAACAACCTGATGACCATCTATGGCGCTGTTACCGGTAAATCGATGGATGAAATCACATCTGAATTTGCCGGAAAAGGCTATGGAGATTTCAAGGTTGCAGTTGGTGAAGCGGTTGCTGACCATCTGCGTCCTGTCCGTGAGGAATACGCACGTCTGATGACAGATAAAGCATATCTGGAAGACTGCTACCGGAAAGGTGCAGAACTGTCGGAAAGAATCAGCCGCCGTACACTGGAAAAGGTTATGAAAAAAGTCGGATTTATTCTGTAATTTACCTGCTGCAATGTCTTTAAAACATTGCAGCTTTTGTTTTTGGAGGGGATTTATGTTTCCGATGACTTTTCGCTGCGTGACCGGACGGCTGGTCATCCGCCGGATGCATCCGGACGACTGGGGAGATCTGTACGCTTATCTGTCTGATCCGGATACGGTACGATATGAGCCGTATGAACCATATACCCGTCAGGAAGCACGGCTGGAAGCAGCAAACCGTGCCAACTGTCCGGAATTTCTGGCAGTCTGTCTGCTCACAAGCGGGCGGATGATCGGCAACCTGTATATCAGCCGCCGGGAACAGGGCGTGTTTGAGATCGGATATATCTTTAACCGCAAATATCGGGGGAAAAACTATGCTTTTGAAAGCTGCCGTGCCATAATGGAACTGCTTTGGAAGCAGCCTGAAATTAAAAAGATCATTGCCGAATGTGATGCGCGCAATAAGCGTTCCCGTCATCTGATGGAAAGACTTGGGATGCAGTTGGAAGGAACTTTTTCCGGTGAAGATTTTACCGGGGAAACAAAACAAGCGTTACACTGCAGATATTGTATTTTCAGACAGTGCAACTGACCATTTTATTATTTTATTGGTCATCCATTGACAGATATTGTGTATATTTGCTATAATAGAAATGTTATTACGGGTGAATATATCGCCGGTCTGTTCCGGAACCCTGTAGTAGATAAGGAAAGGATGATTGATTATGAAGTGCCTGGTGCTGGATTATGGTGGAACTGCACTGAAATACGGTCTGATCGATACCGAAGCCAATCTGACCGAACAGGGTGAAGTGCCCGCTCCCAACCATTCTGTCGAGGAATATTTACAGGTTACCGGAGAGATCTATGACCGGTTTAAAGATCAGGTAGAGGGAGTTGCCATCAGTATGCCCGGAACATTTACCGACGACGGTGTACTGGTAAGCGGTGGAGCATATCTGTCTATCCTGAAAGATCAGAATATCGTGACGCTGATCGGCAGCCGCTGCCCGGTACCGGTTGCACTGGAAAATGACGGTAAAGCGGCAGCTCTGGCAGAAGCATGGAACGGCAACCTGAAAGACTGTCAGGATGGTATCGCGATCATTCTGGGTACCGGCATCGGCGGCGGTATTATCAAAGACCGCAGGGTATATCGTGGACGCCATGCAGCAGCAGGAGAATTTTCCTATCTGCTGACCGGTGAAAAACTGAGCATCTTCAATGCCGCAACCTATACCTGCTCGACTGAAGGCTTTGTACAGCGTGCTGCCGTCATGAAAGGGGTAGACCGTAAAGGTCTTTATATGCTGTTCGCTCCTCAGCAGGCGGCGGAAGAGATCAGCCGCCTGAGAAATCTTGTAACCGGTCCGCAGTATCCGGACATGGAAATGAACGGTTTTACTGTTTTTAAACTGCTGGAGGAAGGCGACCCGGATATTACATATCTTTACAATGACCTGTTGGATAACCTGATGAAGATGATCGTTACACTTGCACATGTATGTGACCCCGACCGTTTTGTTATCGGCGGCGGCATCAGCAAGGAACCGCGGCTGATCGCAGATTTGCAGCAGCGTGTCGCTAAGGTAAAAGATCAGTATATTATTGCGGTTCCCGGATTTGACGTCCAGCCCTGTTATTACCGCAGCAGTGCAAACCTGTATGGTGCGATGTACAACTGGCTGCAAAAATACCACCCGGATATTGCATTTTGACAAAAATCGAGGTGACATAATATGAAGTGTCTGGTTCTTGATTATGGAGGCAGTGCGATTAAGTATTGCGTAATGGACGATCAGGCCAATATGGGACAAAATGGTGAAGTAACCGCTCCGCTGCAAAGTCTGGAACAGTTTATTGAAACAACCGGACAGATTTATGATCAGTTCAGTGGTGAAGTGGAAGGGATTGCCATCAGTTTTCCGGGTACGCTGGATATAGAAACCGGTACGCTGTATGCTGGCGGTGCATATCTGCACCTGCTGGAAGGTAAATCGATTTTTGAGGTGCTGAAAGACCGCTGCCCGCTTCCAATGACGATTGAAAATGATGGTAAGGCGGCAGCACTTGCGGAAGCATGGAAGGGAAATCTGAAGGATTGCCGGGACGGCGCAGCGATCGTACTGGGAACAGGTATCGGCGGCGGACTTATTAAAGACGGCAAAATCCACCGCGGCAAGCATTTTGGTGCCGGTGAATTTTCGGCAATTGTGACCGATGGCGGCAGCAATATTATCACCCGGGCAGCGACCTATACCTGCTCGACCGAGGGCATCGTCGAACGGGCGACAATTATGAAGGGTGCCAAAAAAGAGCATATGTTTTATATTCCGCTGATGGAAGAGGTGGACCCTGACTCGGTACAGGCGCTTCGTGACCGTGCAGTCGGTCCGCAGTATCCGGAGCTTGAGATGAATGGGTTTGAACTTTTCCGTCTGCTGGAAGAAGGCGACCCGGATATTAAACAGCTGTATAATGAATTTATTGCCAGCAATGTGCGGTTGATTATCAATGTGGCAAATATCTTTGACCCTGACCGCATTGTCGTGGGCGGAGGCATTAGTAAAGAGCCGCGTTTAATTGCCGACCTGCAGGAAGCCGTCAGGAATGTGCTTCACTATGGTATGTCGGTTGTAACGGGAATCGACATCCAGCCCTGTTATTACCGCAGCAGTGCAAATTTGTATGGTGCCATGTACAATTATTTGCAGCAGCGTGCGCCTGAATTGATCACCCATTAAATTAAACTGTATATGATTTGCCATCGTGATTCAGCGGTCTGTTTTAGACCGCTGAATCTGTCAGGGAGGGAAAGAAAGATTATGATTTTAACAAATGTACTTGAAGCGGCACTCGAAATTGCCGTCTCAACCGGCGCGGATTATGCCGAAATTTTTGCGGAAGATACGACCAGCGGTCTGACTGATCTGGTAGATGACCGTATCCGTAATGCGCTCAACCGTCACAGCATTGGTGTCGGTGTACGGGTATTCAGCGGTCTGCGGTATGCATATGCCTGCTCGAGCGGTCTGGAACCGGAAGCGGTCCTTTCCGCAGCCAGAAAAGCGGCAGCCGCACTGGCGGACGGTACCGCGCAGATACAGCTGCCGCATCTGTCGGGCGGAAGCTGTGAAAACCATCATCCGGTGAGCAAACCTGGTTCGGAGGTCCAGCTGGCAGATAAGGTTGCCCTTGCCAAACGCGCTTATCGGGCTGCGCGGGACTACAGCAGTGAGATCAGCCAGAGCACCGTCAGCCTTTTGGATGTTGACCGCAATATCCTGATCGCAACATCGGATGGACTCATGGTCACCGACCGTCAGGTCCGCAGCCGAATTAAAATCAATGCGGTTGCCAGCAAGGGAAGTGAAAACCAGATCGGTTACTGCGGTCCTGGTGCGCATAAAGGGTATGAGTTCTTTGACGAGATCGATATTGAAGGTGTTGCTGCTGAGGCTGCACGTCAGGCAGTTACCATGCTGCATGCAGGATACTGCCCGGCAGGAAGAATGCCGGTCGCGATTGACAATGGATTTGGCGGCGTTATCTTCCATGAAGCCTGCGGGCATTCACTGGAAGCGGCATCGGTTGCCAAGGGAATGTCGGAGTTTTCCGGCAAACTTGGAGAGAAAGTCGCATCTGAAAAGGTTACCGCAATTGATGACGGGACCATTCCCGGTGCATGGGGCAGCGTGAATATCGATGACGAGGGTACGCCCAACCGACGCCGTGTATTGATTGAAAATGGCGTCCTGAAAAGTTATCTGGTGGATAAGCTCAACGGTCGGAGAATGGGAATGGAAACAACTGCCAGCTCCCGCCGCCAGGATTATACCTTCCCACCGGTTTCCCGTATGTCCAATACGTTTATTGCACCCGGAACGGATACCGATGAAGCAATCATCGGTTCGATCGAATACGGATTGTACGCCAAAAAACTGGGCGGCGGCTCGGTCAATCCCGTCACAGGTGAATTCAACTTTGCGGTCAACGAAGGGTATATTGTCCGTAACGGTCAGATTTGTGAACCGGTCCGCGGTGCGTCTCTGATTGGACGTGGTTCGGAAGTTATCCGCAATATCGATATGGTCGGCATGAATCTTTGCAGGGAACAGGGAATGTGCGGTGCGTCGAGCGGTTCCATCCCGACAGACGTCGGACAGCCGATGATCCGCGTCAGTGAAATCACTGTCGGCGGTCGTAAATAAGGAGGGAGTTCAAAATGGATTTTGCACAGTTCAGTGCCGCTGCAGCAGCTTATGCGCATGAAAATGGCATTTCAGATTATCAACTATACTATCAGTCGGATAGTTCCGACCAGTTCAGCGTCTTTTCCGGCGAAATCGACCGCATGTCCAGCGCACAGGTCGAAGGTGTCAGCCTTTGCTGCATCGTAAACGGTAAAAAGGGAAATGCATCCACTGAAGCGTTCAACGAAGGGGAAATCCCTGTTCTGTTTCAGCGCGCAATGGAAGCTGCCGAATTTTCCGGCGACGAAACGGAAGAAACGCTTTATACCGGCGGCGACTATCAGCAGGTCAAATGCTGCAAAACTGATATGTCGGATGCGGCAGCTGTCAAAGAACGGCTGATGAGCGTTGAACAGATTGGTCTGAATGCAGATGAACGGGTACAGAAGGGACTGATGGCTGGCATCTCCAACATTACCAGTCGCCGGGCAATTTCCAACTCTGCCGGCTTGTACCTTGAAAGTGAAGGCAGCATGTCGGTTTTCTCGGTCAATGTGGTTGCCAAAGACGGGAACGGGAAGAAATACAATGATCATGCTGTTGAAGCAAAAGCCGACAGCCGGGAGATGGATATCGCAAAACTGGTCGGTCGAGCGGTCGAAAAGACTGTCGCACAGATCGGTGCTGCTCCGGTTGCGAGCGGACATTATCCGGTCATTTTTGACCGAAGCCAGATGACCGCAATGCTGGAAATCTTCTCTTCTGTCTTTTCGGCAAGCCAGGTGCAGGACGGACTGTCGCTGCTGGCAGGCAAAACCGGGCAGAAGGTCGCATCGGAAGCGGTTACGCTGGTCGATGACCCGTTTTATAAGGATAGCTTTTTCCCATGCGCATTTGACGCAGAAGGCGTTCCGACACGGACAAAAACCGTCATTGAAAGCGGTGTTTTGAAACAGCTGCTTTATGACCGTGCCGCAGCCCGTAAAGATGGCGTAGAAAGTACCGGCAATGCTTACCGCTCCAGCTATGACGCTCCGGTGACAATTGCACCTTTTACATTCTATATGAAACCGGGCAGCCTTACGCCTGAACAGCTGATGCAAAAGGCTGACAAAGCGGTTATGATTACCTTTATGAAGGGTGCACATGCAGGTGCAAACCCGGTAACAGGCGATTTTTCGCTGGAATCCAAGGGCTTTTTGATCGAAAACGGCAAAATTGTTCGTGCGGTGGAAGAGATTACCGTTGCCGGCAACTTCTATCAGATGCTTCAAAATATCACCGATGTGGCAAACGATCTGACCGTCAATACTGAGGACGGCATCTCCTGCTGCGGCGCTCCGACGGTGCTGGTCAGTGACCTGGCGGTCGCGGGATGCTGAGGAGGATAAATTTCATGGAACTTTTGTCATCCAAAGCTTTAGAATATGCGGAAGCTTCTGCCGGTGAACTGGAACAGCTGCTGCTGACCCTCTGCCGGATTCCTGCACCTTCCCATAAGGAAGATGAACGGGCAAAATTCTGCCGTGACTGGTTTATCGCAGCCGGCGGAAAAGATACCTACATTGATGCTGCTAAAAATGTCGTCTGCCCTTGGCACCTTTCGGAAGATAAACCGATAATCGTTTTTATGGCGCATACGGATACCGTTTTCCCAGACCTAACACCGTTTGAGCCGGTCGTCACCGATGAACGGATCAGCTGCCCGGGTGTTGGCGATGATACTGCCAATCTCGCGGCTTTGATGGTCGCCTCTCGGTATATGATGCAGCATGAACTTCCAATCGGATGCGGTGTTTTGTTTGTCGCCAACTCCTGTGAGGAAGGACTGGGCAATCTGAAAGGCAGCCGCCAGCTGATGAAGGATTACGGCAGCCGTATCCGCGCAGTCGTTTCGTTTGACGGATATCTGGAAGGGATTACCCATCAGGCGGTCGGTTCTCATCGCTACCGTATAGAGGTACGGACTGAAGGCGGACATTCCTATGCGAACTTCGGAAGACCGAATGCAATCCATCTGCTGTCCAACCTGATTGGTACCCTATATGATATCAAGGTGCCGGACAATATGGGATATACTACCTATAATGTCGGCTGCATTGAAGGCGGTACATCGGTCAATACCATCGCCCAGAATGCTTCGATGCTGTATGAGTACCGTTCAGATGACCGTGCAGGGCTTGGTTTTATGCACCAGGCTTTTGAACAGGTAATTGACGATTTCCGGTCAAAGGGAATCGATGTCCGCGTCGAGATGATCGGTGAACGCCCGTGTTCAGGCAGTCCGGATGCCGGTATGATGCGGTGGCTGGAAAATACCGCCCAGCAGGCGGTCAAAGCGTACACCGGCATTCTTCCGGGATTGGGCTCCGGTTCGACCGACTGCAATATTCCGCTGTCGATGGACATTCCGGCAATTTGTCCGGGACTGATTTCAGGCGGCGGAGCGCATACCCGTGAGGAATATATCCTGCGAAAAAGCCTGCTGCCCGGGCTGAAAGCCTGTCTTGCCATGCTGTCGGCATATGTTAAATGATATCGGACACCATCTGAACGTTTGGTGAATTTTCTTGATTTACAAAATATGATATGTTAAAATAACACTATCTTTATACAGACAGGAAAATTGCCAATGAAATATAAAAAAATCGTATTTGGATGTATCGGTGCGGCTGCTGCCGCAGCGGTCGGAGTTTTGTCGACTGTACTGTATCTAAGGTATGGACGGCTGACACCTGATTTGATACTTACCGCTGAAACAGTCGGAACTAAATCAGAAATTGAACTGATTTGGGAAGACTGTTACAGTGGAAGCGTTCGTTTGACCGATAATGGTCAAACGGTCGCAGAAGTCAAGCTGGACGGTGAAAAAAATGGTACGGTGACTTTTTCGGTCGGGCAGGCTGGAGAGTATACCGCTGAGCTGGTGTCGTCATCTGGCAAATTGCTGGACAGCGGTCAGATAACGGTAACCGACAGTTTGATTTTCACAGAACAGACGGTCACCCAGGTGGGTGATGCCACGGCTATCCGGGTGCAGGCAGAAAACCTTGGGGAAGAGGCTTGGATCGGCGTCTATGAACGTGGAAAAACGCCTGATGTGGATGACAGTTTTCTCTGGCAGCCGGTATCCGACAGTATCGCCGGCACATCCATTTATTACCCGCCGCAAATGCGCGGTTCAATCAATCTATTTAACCGGTATGCAGGAGAATATACCGCCTATCTGTTTGCGGATGAAGGGTATACGCCGCTTGCCAGCTGGGATTTTGAAACGCAGGAGGAACCGGATACCCTTGCCATGCGCTGGGAGCCTTATGAAGGTGTATCTTCGCCTGGAGATTCCTATGGACAGGTTGTTTTGGTCGGACGGCCATCCAGCCCGGACAAGGAGTCACTCTGGATATGCTGGGGCAGCAATAATGAGCCGCTGGAAGGGTATGAGCCGCTCTTTTGCCTGAATGCATACGACCATTATCCGGTCAGCGGACAGATATCTGCCCATTCGGTTTTCCCGGAAGGTGCAACCCAGCTGCTGGGCTGTGCAGATGATGACGGAAAACCCGGAGAGGTTATGATCAGTCTGTCGATTCAGCCGGAGCTGCGGCATGAAGAGACAGAAGAACCAAATTTCACTTTTGCAGCAATTTCGGATACCCATGTAACCGGGTTCCTTCTGGGTGACAACAACCGTAATTATTTGAAAGCCCTCAATCAGATCATGGATGTTGAGCCAAAAGTCAGTTTTATTGTCAACAATGGAGATATTACTGATAATGGCTCTGAAAAAGAATACCGTATGCTGAATATGATTGAAGGGCTGATCAGCGATCTGCCGCCGGTTTATTATTCAATCGGCAACCATGATTCAGATAAGAACCGATCTGATTTTGAACAGCTGCGTGCCTGTTTCCTGGAACAGACCGGCACAGAAGAGGTTTATTACAGCTTTGTCGAAGACGGATGTACCTTTATAATCCTCGGAAATGAGGGCGCTGCCGGATGCAATGACCCTGATTATGCTTATCTGTCAGAAACCCAACTGGAATGGCTGGACAAAACATTATCTGAAGCCGAAGGTTTCGCATTTGTATTTGTCCATCAGCCGTTGTTCGAGACAGTTGCAGCGACTTACGAGGTTTCTGATTTGTCGGATTCCGATGCAGTCAAGCAGATCGTCGAAAAGTATCCCAATACGCTGGTAGTTTCCGGACACACCCATCGTTCCATTTCCGGTACGGTGGCGCTTGTCAAAGAAGGAAATGCCGGTTACCTGCATGATGGTGTCGTATCTGCCGTGTGGGATGGGGTACAGAACACCGACGACAGCCAAGGACTGATCCTGTCGGTATATGATGATCATATCCTGATTCAAGGTCGAAGCTTTGAAAAAGATGCTTGGCTGCCGCTTTGCAGCTGGAAAATTGATCTTGATTCGTCGAGAAACCGGTAAATTGAAAGAAAATTTACAGATTCCTCACGTCTCTTTGCGGTTTTTATGGTTTATCCACTTGTTTTATTTGTGTTTTTGTGGTAAAATAGTGATAGCGTTAAATCTGGCTGGGATTTGACCAAATTATAATGAAACGGAGAATAAGACCCATGGCTATTTTCAATAAAGATAAAAAGGGTAAGAAGAAAGAGGACGAAGTAGAGGAAGGCGTTGCTTCCGCAGCAGCTTCTGAAGAAGCTCCTAAGATTTCAATGACCAAGGGCGGTCAGGAATCCGCTCCTGCTCAGGATAAAAAGCCCGGTGCAAATGTTAAGCAGTTCAGCGGTCCTCAGGCTGAGCTGATGAAAAAGATCGAAAGCATCGCAAAAGCTATGTACGAAGGCAAACGCGACTGCTACCTGATTCTTGACCCCCGTACCACTCTGGAAGAACTGGAAAAGGGTGAAAGACTTCGCCCGCTGATCAGCCCGCTTAATCAGCAGCGTCCTCTGCCGGTCATCCGCATTGCGACCGGTTCAATTGTCGCAGATCAGGTTGCAAGAAACTATAAGTGTGTCAGCGGCGATACTGCACTTGTTGCAAAGATTCCTTTTGCCAATATCTTCACGCTGCTCAATAATCTGATGGTTCCCGGCATCTTCGGCTTTGTTGTCTATGAAGGCGGCAAAGAATATGTCGGCAGCACTGTCCATATGTGCTCTTATATTATCAGCGAACTGCTCCAGAAGGATGCTAAGCCTTATCTGGATCAGGCAAGAGCTATCCAGGCTCTGCACAACATCCGTGTATCCCGCAGCAAATTCTATATGATCGCTGCCGAAGGCACTACCAGAGAAGATGCTCAGTCGGGCAAATTCCGTCCGGCATTTATCGGTCAGAACGGCAGAGCTGTCTGCCCGGTATTTGGTGTCAAATCTGTTGCTGAGAACACGGTTTCCAAGATCTCCCAAAAGATGATGCTGGTTGAAATGAATACCAACCAGATGATTGATAAACTGACTGAGATCCAGGTCAACTCCGGCAGAGATTTCCCGATCCTGTTCGCTGAAGCTGCTGCTCCTCATGTCATGATTTCTTCTGCCTTTATCAGCATGGTCTGCGATATCAACCGTATTGCAAAACCTGCTGTTCTGAGCCAGCCCAAGGTAAAGCCCGAGGTTGTTTCGATGGACGAGTCTGCTGAGGCTTCCGAGCCCAAGATCGAAGTTGTTGCTTCCAATGACGCTCCTGCTCAGGAAGAAGCTTCTGAGGATAAGACTGAGGAATAATTCTGAATATTCTATTGTCTAAAATGACGGGCTGTGCTGACTGCGCAGCCTGTTTTTTTGGTTTATCCGCAGAAAAGCTGTCCACTGGTTGGAAAAAGTGGACAGCTTTGTTCTATTCGTCCTGCCTTTACTCATACACTGAAAGCGGATGGAAAAGCCATACCGATAATCTTCCATCCGGGAAAGGAAGGATATGATGAAAAAATTTATGCGGAAAATGATCGTGATGATGATTCTGGTGGTATGCTGCTGTTGTCTGCCCATGCAGGTCGGCGCATCCGAAAGCCAGATCTGTTATACGTCAGCTGAGCAGGAGATGCTCGGATACATCGTGCAGCAGGAAGCAGGCGGATACAGCCTGGAACATAAACAGGTCATTGCCCAGGTAATCGTAAACCGGGTGCTTTCCGGTCAGTTTCCTGACACCATAACAGGAGTTTTGACTCAGAAAAACCAGTTTTCTTCACTCTCAAACTGGTATTCCAAAAAGAATCCACCGGATGAGGTTACCAAGCAGGCAGTTTTAAATGTCCTCACCGGCAGTTATGACGATTGTACGATGGGCGCCACCTTCTTTTATGCTCCCAAGTGGGCAGGTAAATCAGCTGCCAGCTGGTTTGAAAACTGCCTGGACTATCTGTTTACACTGGACGGTCACCGCTTCTTTAAAGCAGGATAAACACGAATGGAAAACGCCTTGGATGGCTGCTGCCGCCCAAGGCGTTTTGGAAAAGAAGAGAGGAAGATGTCATTTAAAGTTTGGAATACCCATAGCTATTGACCATAGCATCAATGCGCTGACCCGATTTGCAAAGAGGACAATCAGAACTGTGATAGATCTCATAATCAGGAACTTCAGCACCGGTAAAAATCGCACTGATCGGAATATCCTGGACCTGGTCAACCGC
>CALWWT010000076.1 GCA_944385325.1 uncultured Clostridia bacterium
GAGAACTGGGCGTTTCCTTGTCTGATTGCAGCAAAAGCCGCATTGCAGCAATCGGTGTCTTGATCTGGTGCACCCACAAGGTATAAAAATCGACCATCGCCGACTGTTTTTCCTCATACTCCCGCCGGTCACGCTGGCGTGCCTCGGCAAGCTGGGTAACCAGTGTCTGGTAGTTTTTCTCGCTCAGGTCGTGCGGCTTCGGCAGCGGCAGCACCTTTTCATCCAGCAGTTTCTGGAGCAATTCCAGTTCCATCTGCCTTTTCCGCCAGCGGACAAACCCTGTCACAAAAAAGTACCCGCCGACAGCCGTCCCGAGCATACTCGCGTAAATCAGCGGCTCCAGCGTGATTCGGTACAGTACAAATACCAGCGCCTGCACCCCTGTCCAGAGCAGCCATAAGATCAAATCCCGCCTTTTTTCCCACAGATACCGCCCAAGCTGCCGAAGCAGTCTGAGCCGGTGTTCATGGCGGTGCGCATTATCATGATTATTCAATCGAATAGCCCATCCCTTTCCGGGTCTGAATCATACCGCCGGCACCGATAGCCGTCAGTTTTTTACGCAGCCGCGCGACATTGACCGCAAGGGTATTTTCATCCACAAAGGCGTCCGATTCCCACAGTCTTGTCATCAGGTCATCCCGGCTGACAACGGCCGGACGGTTTTCCATCAGCATCTGCAAAATTTTCAGTTCATTTCTCGTCAGTTCCACCTGTTTTCCCTGACAGTACGCCTTTCCTTCGGTGAGGTTGAGCATCAGTTCTCCGGCGCTTAAAACCCGGCTGGAACCGGCAAAATCATAGCTCCGCCGCAGCATCGCCTGAACCTTTGCCGTCAGTACCCCAAGGTCAAACGGCTTTGCGATAAAATCATCGCCGCCCATATTGATCGCCGTCACGATGTTCATATTATCCGCGGCCGACGAAATGAATATCACCGGCACTTTTGAAAAACGCCGTATCTCAGCGCACCAGTAAAACCCGCTGTAAAATGGCAGCGTGATATCCATCAGCACCAGCTGCGGGTCATATTCGTTAAACTGCGCCAGCACCCGCTCAAAGTCGGTGACCAGTTTGACATCCAGTCCCCAGCGTGACAGCTGGCTTGCAATGACATCGGCAATCACCCGGTCATCTTCCACAACCAGTATCCGATAATCCAACAACATCCCCCATTTCCTCTGTCATGGTATCACAATATTCACGCAATTGCAAGTATATTTTGTATAATCTTCTCAATTTGGCTGATTTGTTTTTTCTGCTTCCCGCATATTCGGCCATACCCATTCTACCAGTCCATCCGGGTACGCTTCATCCAAAAAGCTGCCGATTACCGTCGGCTGGGCAATTCCTTCCTGACGCTGGGTATACCGCCATATCGCCAGTCCGGAAAGCAGCGCATTGATAACCATCAGCCCGGTCAGTACCCATGTCAGGATAATTCCGGTCAGCATCGGAATCCGTTCGATCAGCTTTGACAGCCGCGGGTAGAGAATCTGAACCCATACAACCGCCAGCGCACCCCAGAAAAACATGAACAGTACATTGGTTCTTCCGCCGATATTCAGCGGCATGTCGCTGTAATCCCAGAATACCTTCCCGAATACAAGTTCCGTAAAGACGCTGCATGCGTATTCATACGCGCCGCCCAGCAGAAATCCGCCCAGGAATACATATCTGTCCCCTTTTTTAGCCAGCGGACTGAGCACGACCGTCAGTACAACCGCACCAAGTCCCCATACAATCGAAAACGGGCCGTACAACACACTTGACCGGCTTATCCAGATTCCCGACGTAAACCGGACAAAAAACGTCTCAATAATATCGCCCAGCAGCGAACAGATCAAAAATACCCAGAACATTTTCGTCAGTGTAATCCCCGACGCAAATACCATTCCCTTTGCGGCTTTTCCATCCACGTCCAGTTCCGGCGGATAGGCGTCCTGCAAACGGATATGTATCCGGGCATTGAGTTTCTTACCAAAGCTGTTGGAACTGCGGCGCAATTGCTTAGTCAGTTCATCGGTCAGCAGTTCTCCCTTGCGGTCTTTCCGCAGCGACCATACGACAGTGAACACATCCAGCGCAAATATCACACACAGCACGATGACCACAATCAGCATCACAATATCCGGCATCATATGGTACAGGATAAAGACGAGCGGCTGCAAAAATTCCAGCACCACCATTGCGCCCAGTCCCCAGACCAGTGAATAGGCTGCACCCGGCAATGACCCCAGCATTTCACGTTTTTCCGCATCCCACAACCGTCTTCCGGTCGTCCGTTCGGCAATCCGTGTCGAGATGATTTCCACCGCATTTGCGAAAACCATGCAGGCGATAAACTGAACCAGATAATTTCCGTGCAGTGACCGCAAAAACACCAGGATCAGCACCATCGTAATACCATACGATGGGCATATCGGCCCGGAAAGCATTCCGGGGTCAATAAAACGTCTGCGCCTGACCGACATGACGGCGACTTCCAGACACCACCCCAAAAAGCTGTATAAAAAGAAGTAGCAGATCAGTTCGGTAAAAGTATAGTGCATAAAATTCCTTTCCGGACAGCAGGCAAATCAATTTGCCATGCAAATATCTGCCCTGTCCTCTGGTTCATCAGTTTGATTCAAGTGTATCACACCACCCATAAAAAGGCAACCACTGCCCGAAAATTTTGTCGACAATGCGCTTTAAGGCGGATACCCAAAAGGTATCCGCCTGTCAGTGCTCTATATTCAGCCGGTTATCTGGCATATCCCGCAGGAACTAAACAGCATCCAGATTGCTCCTGCCAGCATCATCAGTATGAGCGCCGATACACGTTTCATCCTGCATTCTCCTTCTTTTATTCCCGGATATTGCGTCTGTAGTGTTTCTATGCCCAAAGTCACATTTGAGGATGCCACTCGGTCAGTTCTTTCCGGCTCACCAGTGCAGGCAGTACGATGATAATCGCTGCGGCAGC
>CALWWT010000077.1 GCA_944385325.1 uncultured Clostridia bacterium
CGCTGTCCAGATAGGGCAGACACTCGTCCATCGGCATGGTAAAGGGGTGATGCATCGCAACCCAGTTTCCATTATCGTCCTTTTCAAAGAACGGGAATTCAACAATCCAAACATACGCCCAGCCTTCCGGAATGATATCCATCCGTTTTGCACAGGTGGTACGCAGTGTGCCCAGTACCGGCAGAGTTACGCTGTCCTTGTCTGCGACGATCAGCGCAACGTCACCGCGTTCACATCCCAGCCGCTGCATGATGGCAGCCAGCTGTTCCTCGCTGAAGAACTTGGCAAACGAGCAGGAAGGCTTTTCGTCTACCCAGCGGATAAACGCCAGACCCTTCGCACCAATGCCCTTGGCCTGTTCAGTCAGTTTATCGATTTCCTTGCGGGAGTAGACCGCCGCACCGCCCTTGATGGTAATGCCGCGGACAGAACCACCTGCTTCAATCGCACCGGTAAACACGCCAAAACCGCTGTCTGCAACCAGATCTGAGATATTGATCAGTTCCATGCCATAGCGGATATCCGGCTTATCGGTTCCGAACCGTTCCATTGCCTGCTGATAGGTCAGTCTGGGCAGCGGAGTGGAAATTTCCACATCCATGGCATTCTTCATCAGGTATTTGACAAACCGTTCGCCCATTGCCAGAATGTCTTCCATGTCAACAAATGACATTTCCAGGTCGATCTGGGTAAACTCCGGCTGACGGTCGGCACGCAGGTCTTCGTCACGGAAGCAGCGGGCAAACTGTACATATTTGTCAAAGCCCGAGATCATCAGCAGCTGCTTGTACATCTGCGGCGACTGAGGCAGCGCATAGAAGGTTCCCTTATGCACACGGGAAGGAACGACATAGTCGCGTGCTCCCTCAGGTGTGGATTTGATCATCATCGGCGTATCGATCTCGATAAACCCTTCGTCTGCAAAAAACTGATGGGCAACCGAGGTGATTTTTGCGCGCTTGATGATATTCTGCTGCAATTCCCTGCGGCGAAGGTCCAGATACCGGTACCGCAGACGCAGTTCCTCATTGGTATCACTGCCGTCGGTGATATGGAAAGGCGGTGTCTGAGCACGCGCCAGAATTCTCAATTCGGTAACATAAATCTCGACATAACCGGTCGGGATCTCGGGGTTGGGCGCTTCACGCATCCGGACAACGCCTCTTGCCATCAGAACATATTCGCTTCTGGCTTCTTTTGCCTTGGCCATCACCGCACGGTCGGTCGTATCGTCGAATACCAGCTGTACAATGCCGGTACGGTCGCGCAGGTCGATAAACACCAGCTCGCCCTTGTCTCTCTGTTTATTGGTAAAACCGCCGACAACTACTTCCTTGCCGGCATCTGCCGCAGAAACCTCACCGCAGTAATGGGTGCGTTTCATGCCTGTCATTAAGTCTGCCACTGTCAGGACTCCTCTTTTTCTTTGGAATTTATATTGACTCCGGAAAATTTCCGGGGGTTCCGCTGTTTACAGCTGTACCGGCGACATGCCTTCCAGCGCTTCGCCAAGCGTACCTTTAAGCGATTCCGTCAGATCGTCGATCCCTGCATTGTAGAAAAACTGTGCAAGGGCGTCTTCGTCCAGCGAGATATCGACCGTTTCACCGGTCTGCATGTTTTTCAGCCTGGCCTGATTTTCAGCCAGCTCATTATCGCCCAGAATCATCGAATAACGGGCGCCGATCTTGTCCGCATACTTCATCTGTGCCTTTACACTGCGCCCGACGATATCACATTCAGCTGAGAAACCTTCCTCACGCAGCGAACCGACCAGAGCCAGCGCGCGCACTGCCGCATCCTCTCCAATCGAGCCGATATACAGGTCACAGGGTTCCGGTGCAGGGATCTCAATGCCCTGTGCCTCCAGGACCATCAGCAGCCGTTCGATACCCATGCCATAACCGATACCCGGCTGGTCAGCGCCGCCCAGACTTCCCAGCAGACCGTCGTAACGACCGCCGCCGCAAACAGTGCTCTGTGCGCCAAGGTCGCCCGAAACAAATTCAAAAACGGTACGGACATAATAATCCAGCCCGCGGACAATCCGGGGATTGACGGTATAACAGATGTTCAGCGCATCCAGACGCTTTTTCAGCCCTTCAAAATGCGCCTTGCAGTCGTCACACAGATAATCCAGTACGACCGGCGCATCTTTGGCAATTTCATGGCACTCAGGGTTTTTGCAGTCCAGAATCCGCAGCGGGTTCTTTTCCAGTCTTCCCAGGCATGTCTCGCAAAGCTGCTCCTTTTTGCTCTCAAAATAAGCACGCAGCGCAGCGTGATATTCCTTGCGGCAGGTCGGGCAGCCGATCGAATTGATCTCAAGGGAAATATTCTGGATGCCCAGCAGTCCAAAGAAATTGTTGACAAATGCGATAACCTCTGCGTCCGCAGAAGGAGAAGCTGAACCAAACAGCTCCATTCCCAGCTGATGGAATTCCCGCATTCTGCCTGCCTGCGGCTTTTCCGCACGGAAGCAGGACAGCGCATAGGACAGCTTGACCGGCAGTGCGCCGTTGATCAGACCGCTTTCAATGACTGCACGGTTTACGCCTGCGGTTCCCTCCGGACGGAGTGCAAGTTCGCGGCCACCCTGGTCGGTAAAGGTATACATTTCCTTCTGCACAACGTCGGTGGTATCGCCAACCGAACGGATGAAAAGACGCTTGTCCTCAAAAGTCGGGATGCGAATCTCTCCAAACCCGTAAAGCCGTGCGGTATCCAGAAACAGCCTTTCCACAAACTGCCATTTATAGCTTTCACTGGGGAGCACGTCTGCCGTGCCCTTAATTGATTTGATTTCCAATGCCATTTGTCTGTCTCCTATTATCCATATTTTTAGCTGTGAAATCTGTCACATTATGGGAATGATAACCAAAAAGTTTTCCTTTAGCAAACAAAGCAAGCTTCCTCCCTGTTTCCGACCGATTCCGGAAACACGGTGCAAGCTTACTTTGCCACTTGAAAACTATTCTATACTTAAGATCAATACCCCTGGTTGACAATAATCCGCCAGTCAAGGTCTCCTCTCTCCAAGCCATGGATCAGCACCTCAGCAGTCGCCATGTTGGTTGCCATCGGAATATTATGGACATCACACAACCGAAGCAGATTCATTTCGGTCGGTTCCATCGAATTACTGGTCAGCGGATCACGGAAAAACAGCAGTAAATCAATCTCGTTGCAGGCGATCAGCGACGCGATCTGTTGATCTCCGCCCTGAGAACCACTGAGAAACCGTTTGATAGTAAGACCCGTCGCCTCTGAGATCAGTTTACCGGTTGTACCCGTAGAGCAAAGGTTGTGGCGGCTCATTATTCCGCAATAGGCAATACAAAACTGAACCATCAGTTCCTTTTTGGAGTCATGAGCGATCAGCGCGATGTTCATGGAGATCATTCCTTTCTGTTTGTTCTATACTTTTGTGTCCGTGCATAACGGACATCAGTATCAAAAGCTTACACAAGCAACAGTCAAAAAATACACCCGAACAAAATATATGCCGGGCAGGAATCATTCAAAAGTAATATTGGCAGAACTCAGCGGACAATCAGCGGTCGGTATTCACCATCAATCCGGCTGCAAATTGCCTTACAAATGCGCTGTAATTCCCCTTTTTCATCAGGCAGCCTGCCGCTGGACGAAAACAGTGTAACCTCCCTGTCCTCCGGCACCACACCGATCAGCTGGGAACCGACACCGTCGATCACCTCGTCCAGATCACGGACGACCCGCTTCCTGATAAACTTTCTGTCGACCCGGTTGATCAGCAGCCGGTGAGCGGTAAACCCTCGTGCAGCCAGTTCCCGCACTACCTGGTTCCCATCCCGGATACAAACCGGATCAGGTGTCGAAATAATCAGGGCAAGATCCGCTACCGCACAGGTAGCCCGAATGCCAAGCCCAAGCCCAGCCGGCATATCCAGAAAAATCAGGTCGAAATAGGACCGCAGCCCCTCGACCAGCAACTGAATATCCTGCAGCAGTATCTGCCCCATCAGAACCGGCGCGACAATCGCATACAGTTCCGGTACATTGGGAGAAGGAACAATCGCACTGCTGATATTGCAGCGCCCTTCCAGAAGGTCGCCCAGATCATACACGACATTGTTCAGCCCAAGCATGATATCCATCCCGCGCAGCCCAACATCCATTTCAATCAGCAGAACCCGTTTGCCGGAAGTTGCCGCCGCAATCCCCAGTGAAACCGTCAGCGTCGATTTTCCAACGCCGCCTTTCCCTGAGGTAATGGCAATGACCTTAGCCCTTCTGGCAGCCATCCAGCCTTCTCCTTCCCTGTGCCCAGCAGATGGGCATACTTCGACCCAGAATAAGAATTATGTAAGTATATATTACCACATTTTGTTTGTGACTTCCAGAGAATTCTCACACTTTTTCACAATTCGTAAAAAATAAACCTAATTTTTGGGTATTATGCCGAATTTTTTTAGCATATTTCCAATCATTTCCCGAAAAATATAATCAATTTGTTGAGATGTTCTTCCAAAACTTCAGGAAAAATACGATAGAAAATGCCGTTTTACCGCACATATTCTTCCCATGCCAGTAAAATCGGACGAATCAGCCGCGACGCTCCGACGCCTTCTTCCAGCATAATCCCGATTGCGATCTCGGCGTCTTCCGCCGGTGCAAAGGCAATCGCGCAGGAATTTGTCGTATCGGTCGTCACCTGCGGGGTTCCGGTTTTGACGGCGACGGTGTACCCCAGATCAGAAAGCATATATTCCGGCGCGGTATACTGCATCCCAACACCGACCATCCCGTTTACCACCGCATCAAAAGTCCCTTCTGACATATCGAAGGAGGACACCAGTTCCGGCTCCGTTTTTTCCAGCAGCTCACTTCCGTCAAAACTGCGCACCTCATCCACCAGATACACCTTGTATCTGTCTCCGCGGTTAGCCAGCGTCATCGCCTGAATTGCCAGCTGCAATGGAGAAACCATCGTATCCATCTGACCGATCGAAGCCTGCACGACATTACCCTGGGTCCAGGTGCCGCCCATTTCCTTGGTATGCTCCGGGCTGCTCAGCGTCCCGATGGCACTTCCCAGTTCCAGACCGGTCTCCTCTCCCAGTCCCATCAGCGACGCATACCGGTTGATGGTATCAATGCCCAGCCGCCGCCCGACATCGTAAAAGAAGATATTGCAGGAACGGGTCAGCGCTTCCGAAACCGACAGCTGACCGTGTATCCCCAGGCAGGTGGGATGAAAGGTATTTCCTTCGATCACCTGGTCAAAATAGGTATATACACCGGTGCAGTTAACGGTATCTTCCGGTGTGATAATGCCTTCTTCCAACGCCGCAACCGCAACCACGGTTTTAAAGGTCGAGCCCGGACGGTAAAGCCCATCGGTCGCCCGGTCGACCAGCGGCGTATTTTCCGCTTGCAGCAGCGACGCATAATCGCTGTAATAATCGTTCAGATCGTAGGTAGGCCGGGTCACAAGTGCCAGCACCGCACCGGTTTTCGGATCTATGACCGAAATGGCACCGCCCTTGACATTGGCGCCTTCTTCCGGGTCACCTGTAAGACGCAGTTCTTCAATATAATCCGACAGGATTTCTTCCACTTTTTTCTGAAAATCCGCGTCAACGGTCAGATAAACGCTGTTTCCTGATTGCGGCTGGGTGGTGACTTCTTCGCTGAGAATATCGCCATTTTTGCCCTGTTCGACCGTCCGTGTACCGTCGGTGCCTCTGAGGGTTTCTTCACAGTAACGCTCGATGCCAAACTTTCCGACATAATCGCTCATCTGGTAACCTTCCGACTTATACCGGCTCCATTCTTCCGCCGACATCTGCCCAACTGTACCGATTATATGCGGTGCAATCGTACCGTCAGGATAACTGCGGATATCTTCCTCGACAATATCCACACCCGGAAAGCGCACCGAAAGTTCCTTGAGCCGAAGCGCCGTCTCGACCGATACATCCTCGGCAAAGGTATACTCATTATTGATCAGCGAAAACTGCCGCAGCAGCATCCCATAGCAAACGCCGGCAATTTTCCGGCGGGTCACATCGTCCCCTTCTATAATATCATACTGCTGACAGATATTATACATACAATCCTGCGCATTTGCATAACTGCTCAATCCCAGCGCTTCACGCAGGGTATCCGCATCCTGTTCACTGCCGGTAAATGCGGTTCCATCCTCATTCAGCGGAAGCGGGTCATACCAGCTTTCACCCTGTTTTTCACACAGTTCAATCAGCTGAGCGATCTGCCCGGCACACCCGTCAAAGTCAAAAAACGCGTAATAAAACACAATGTTTAACCCGGTACGGTTTTCTGCCAGCGGCTGCCCGTCCCGGTCGTATATTTCGCCGCGGGCTGCCCGGATCGGGATAACCGAAACGGTGGTCGATTCGGTCTGTTCATAGTAGGTTTCTCCGTTTACAATCTGAATCGACATCAGGTTTAAAAGATAGACCGACGCCGTCACCACCGCACCCGCAGCCAGTATCCATGACCGTGTGCGCAGTCCGCGTCCCGGGTCTTTTCGGGAGGAGTCCAGAAAAGGAAAGGATTGTACCGGCATAATTTTACTCCTTCCTTTCCGGGCGCATTTTTGAAGCACGCAGCCGAAGGCTGCTTTGCACCGTTCCCATTGAGAGAGATTGTATCTTTTTCATCAGCCAGTAAATAACCGGCGCTGCCAGCGCCGTATAGACACCGCGCCAGAAAATCTCTGCAAGAATAGCCATGACCGCACCTCTGGCATATCCCCAGATAAACAAATAAAATTCCGCACAGATAAGCCCGCAGCAGATACTCCCAAACCCCGACATCCAAACCGCGTTCAGCATACTGACCCGCAGGTAATTATTGATCAGCCAGCATCCTATCGCGGCTGCCAGCAGCATCATCAGCCCGTAAAACCCCAGCAGCCTCCCTTCTACGATATCCCACAAAAGTCCGGCAAAAACCGCATATCCACATGCCGCTTCCACTCCGGTTTCCAGCAGCACCGCACAGATTCCTGCCGCCATCAGCAGCATCGGCCGTGTTCCGCCCAGCTGAGGGAACGCCGGTGAGGACTGTATTCCGCCAAGCAGCAGCAATAGGAGCAGCCACAGCGTCCATTTAAGCGTCTTTCTGCCACGCAGCGTCATACAAGCCTGTCACTCCTTTTTGGTACCCTGCCCGGTCATTCTCCATGTCCAACCGCCGGAATAGAGGATTCTTCCTGTAAACCGGACGGTTCATCCGTTTCTTCTCCGTCTTTTCCGGGATAGTCGGTCACGACAAAAACCGCTGTCGCGCCTGAAATATCCGCGGACGGTTCTACCGTAGCCCAAAGACTGATTCCGTTTTCTTCCAATTCAACCGTTTTGACTGTTCCAATCAGAATTCCTTCTGGGAAACTGCCGCTCAATCCTGCCGTGACCAGCAGGCTGCCGGATTGCAGCTGTGCATCTCTTGCAATCAGTTCCATTCTGGTCAGACCGTCTTTTGAAAGGGTAAGATCACCGGTCACATTGCCGCTGTCTCCTGTATCCGAACTGACCGCGCCAACATTGCATTCAGGAGACAGGATCGTCACGACCCGTGCTGTTACCGAACCAAGTTCACCGATATATCCAACCAGTCCGTCCGCCGTCATCACCGGGTCATACAGGGATATACCGTCCATACTGCCGCGGTCAATGGTAAACGACTGAAAATTATCCGGCGTCCGGGCGATGACCTGCGCGTCGGTCAGCTGCAGCTGCGGGTCTTCCTGTCGGATTTCCAGCATTTCCCGCAGGCGTTCATTCTCATTTTCCAGCGACTGATAGGCAATCAGCTGCTCCCGGAGATGGGTGATCTCTTCCCGAAGCCGGATATTTTCCTCATAGTTTTCCCTGGCGTCAAAAAACACGCCCGCAAATTCGGTAAAGCTGTCGGATACCTCCTGGCTCAGCAGCTGAAAAGGGTAGAGCAGTGCTGAAAGCAGTTTTTCCGGCAAGGTCTGCAAACCGCCGGAACGGGCTGAAAAAATCATAATTCCCGTAAGCACCGCAACAGCTGCCAGAAACAGCCTGCCGCGCCTTCCGCTGAAAAATTCCCGCACCGCTCCGCCTCCTTTCCATTACTGAAAATTGCCTACTTATGCTGTCGGTTCGCTGTTGTACCGCGGCACATCCTCTTCACTGAGCGCGTCTGCCATCGCGTCAAGATTGTCCAGTACCAGACCCGCTCCGACTGCAACACAGTCCAGCGGATTTTCAGCAATATGCACCGGCATACTGGTCGCGTGATGAATCAGCCGGTCAATACCTCTGAGCAGCGCGCCGCCGCCTGTCAGAATAATTCCGCGGTCGATGATGTCTGCGGACAAGTCCGGCGGCGTCCGTTCAAGGGTATAATGCACCGCGTCGACCACCTCTGAAAGTGGGTCCTGCAAAGCCTGACGAACCTGCTGGGAGGTGATCGTAATCGACTGGGGCAGACCGCTGAGCAGGTTGCGTCCCTTCACTTCCATCGACATTTCACTTTCACCGTCTTCATTGAGCGGAACCGCACTGCCGATTTCTATTTTAATCCGCTCTGCCGTCGGTTCACCGATCAGCAGATTGAAATTTTTCCGCACATAGGCAATGATCGCCGCGTCAAACTTGTCGCCGCCGACCCTTACGCTTCTGGACGCTACAATGCCGCCCAGTGAGATGACCGCGACTTCACTTGTACCGCCGCCGATATCCACAATCATCGATGCTGTCGGCTCTGAAACCGGCAGTCCTGCACCCAGTGCCGCTGCCATCGGTTCCTCAATAACCAGCACCTTACGGGCTCCGGCCTGTTCAGTCACATCCCTTACCGCTCTGCGTTCCACACCGGTCACACCGGACGGCACACAGATTACGACCCGGGGACGAACCAGAAAGCTGTTGCCGGCAGCACGATGAATCAGGTCTTCCAGCATACTGATGGTAATGTCAAAATCCGCAATGACACCGTCACGCAGAGGACGTACCGTCGCTACCGAATCGGGCGTGCGTCCAATCACCTGTTTGGCTTCCTCGCCCACACAACGGACCTTGTCGGTATGTACATCCACTGCGACAACGCTCGGTTCGCGGATGATGATGCCGTGCCCTTTCATGTATACGAGGGTATTGGCTGTTCCAAGATCAATACCGATATCTCTTGTAAAAAACATTTCTCTGCCTCCCATTGTGGTCTGTCTGCCGCACTTTATGATTTAAGCCAGCAGCCCCATTTCCCGCATCTCCCGCATCAGCCGGGCTACGGGAAGCCCAACCACATTGTTGTAGTCTCCTGCAATCCGCTCAACCAGCAGACCGCCGTACCCCTGGATACCATAGCTTCCTGCCTTGTCAAACGGTTCACCGGTATCCAGATACCGCTCTATTTCCGTCTCTCCAAGCGGATAAAACGTGACATCCGTACTGACCGGAAAAACCTTTTCCATCACCTGTCCATCTGACAGAGCCATTACTGTAACCGCTGTGATCACCTGATGGGTAGATCCGGAAAGCTGTCTGAGCATCCTGGCAGCATCTTCGCGGGAAGACGGTTTTCCCATCACCTCGCCGTCCGGTGACACGACAATCGTATCACCGCCGATCACGCAGATTTCCCTCTCTGGATTTTCCTCCCGGAAACGTGCAAATACCTCTTTTGCCTTCTGCTGCGAAAGGGCGCAGACGATCTGACACGCGTCCATACCGTCACGCTGCATCCCATCCTCGTCAAAACGGGAAGGCATGACGGTAAATTCAGGCAGAATCATGCCCAGCAGTTCTTTTCTCCGGGGTGAACCCGAACCCAAAATATACTTCATTCTTATCCCCGCCTGTTGCCAGACGGCTCCTTCCTGATATCCTTACAGTTTCCGTCCCCACCGCAGATAGGCGCCCAGTGCTGCCGCCAGGCAGATCAGCCGGGCAACGTTCAGTTCCACATACATTCCCAGATTCAGCCGGATAACCGACAGATTCAGTGTGACCGCTTCCGGGTATCCAAATCCGACCGATTCTCCCCAGCAAAGCCAGCTAAGAAAACTCACCTGCTGTGCGACCTTTGTCAGCACAGCACCCATAATCAGACCTGCCATCAGGAAAAGCAGAAAAATCAGTGTTTTTTTCATCTGGCATCTTCTCCGCCGGCAGTTTTCCCGGTCGAACCAAATCCGCCTGTCCCGCGTTCACTCTCCGGAAGCTGCTCACCGGCAGCAATCTCCTCTACTTCCGGCAGCAGTACAGGCGTTACCACCATCTGGGCAACCCGTTCACCCGGTGAAACAGTATATGCCTGACCCGAATGGTTGTACAGCGGCACCATCAGTTCTCCTCTGTAATCGCTGTCGATAACGCCGACACAGTTTGCCAGCGCCAGACCGTGTTTGGAAGCCAGCCCGCTGCGCGGATACACCATTCCGGCAGTCCCTTCCGGCAGTACGACCGCAACACCGGTATGAATCATGACGGTTTCTCCCGGCTGCACTGTAACCGGCTGTTGTCCGCAGAGGGAAAGGTCAAAACCGGCACTCTGCCTGGTCGCTCTGGTCGGGATGACCGCGTCGGGATTCAGTTTCTGAAAATAGATCTTCATGTTGTTTCTTTCTCCATTCTTTTTTCGGCTTTGATTCTACAGCTGTGTATGCTCAGCCTTTTCCGCCATCTGCCCGGTGGAAAACTCCTGTCGAATCATTACTTATTCACGAAAAAACCGTCAGTTTTCACCGAGTGGCTCGATTTTTCCACCTTTTCAACCTTGTTTTCCACCAAATATATAAGCATTACAGTTCAATCGCGGTGAAAAACCACAGCCTGCCAGATAATCGCAGCAGCCCTCACATTACACCTCGCATATACAGCCCGCGGGTATACTCTGCCAAAGGACGCTCCTGCTGCCAGCAATCCAGAATTTGCTGCATCTCCCGCGGTGATTCGATGGTAAAATCCAGCAGTACAAAATCAAATCCGGTAAGTTCCTTTTGTCTGTCGCTCATCGACAGCGGCAGACTGTTGAGCAGGTAGCTCATTGCGTTTTCACCAGAGAGGATGTCCTCTTTCCGGTCACATCGTACCGGGAAACGGGTCTGCATCCGGTCGGTCAGGAAACCGTTCCTGCCGCACTGCTTACAGCCGATCTGCGCCCGGACAGGACAGTTGCGCAGTGCCATCAGCGCCATTCTGCCATAGGCATACAGTCCGCAGGGAATGCCGGATTTTCGTGCAACTGCCGACAGCTGCGCAAGCTTTCCTTCGGGTGACAGTACTGCCGCCGACAATCCCAGTTTCTGCGCTTCCATAAGTGCGACACTGTTGGACAGGTTCAGATAGGGACCGCCAATCAGATTGAAACCAGTCTCTTTGCCAAGCTGGATATGCGCGCTGCTTTCACAGTACAGGGTATCAAATCCCAGCGATTTCAGCTTTTGCAGGACAGCGGCACATTCTTCCTCACGATAGGTCAGGCGCGGCAGCACCGGCACCATCTTTCCTGACATACCGGCAAACTGTCCGTCTTTAGAAAATTGTCCCGATTCAGACAACCGCACCAGCTGTGCAGCGGGAAGGATAATTTTGTCAGCAATTTTTGCCGCGGCTTCGAGCTGTTCAGCTTCTGCGCATTTGCACCAGACGGTCGGATGGTCAGGAATGGTCCGTTTTTGTCCGTCTTTTGGTTGCAGCAAATCAGCCGGCGATTCATTCCATCTGCCTGACGGCTGCTGGCGCAGTTTGTCCAGCTGCTCCACCGCTTCCCGGCGGATGGCATTCAGCTGTGAAGCACGGATCATCAGCCCGTCATCCAATGTAACAGACAGCGATTGTTTATCCGGCAGATAATAGGGCGTACCACCCAGCTTTTCCAGCTGCCGGACAATATATTCCCGGTCAGCAGGACGCATTCCTTCCTCGACCTGCTGCGGAATCTCTCCGTTTACCGAAACGGTATGTTCTCCATCCGACAAAGTCAGCATTAAAGCTTCTCCGCTGCACATCCGGAAGGACAGCGAAACCGGCACCAGCGGATTTTCCTTATGGTAAAGACCGCGCAGGTGAGTAAATACATCCGCTGCCGCCGTCACATCCTCACGGGTGCGGAATCCGAACATCTCCCGGGTACGCTGCCCGGCAAAATATCCATCGGTAAAACCACTTCTGGAAAAGACCGCCTGCAAGGTATCCAAGTCAGGTTCTTCTCCATTCAGAGCCTGCTTACAGGCAGTCACCGAAGCTGCGACATATTCGGGGCGCTTCATCCGTCCCTCGATCTTGACCGATGTGACACCCATCCGGGCAATCTCCGGCAGATATAAAGTCAAATCCATATCCTTCAGCGAAAGGACGTTTTCACCAAAAGATTTCTTCCCACATCCGCTGCATCCGGCAGTAAAGGGAAGCCGGCAGGGCTGGGCACACTGACCGCGGTTTCCGCTCTTGCCGCCGATCGCGGCACTCAGATAGCACTGCCCGGAAACAGACATGCAGTGTGCGCCGTGGACAAAGATTTCGGTTTCAAGCGAGGTGGAACGGACGATCTCTTCGATCTCTTTGCGGCTTAATTCCCTTGCCAGAACCACTCTGGAAAATCCAAGACGCTCCGCCAGCCGGACACCGGCAGGCGAATGAACTGCCATCTGGGTGGACGCGTGCAGCGACATATCCGGCGCGTACTCCCGTACAAAGGCAGCAACGCCCCAGTCCTGCACGATCATCGCATCCACGCCTGCCCGTACCGCTGTACGGATGCAGTCCCGCAAAGCGTCCAGTTCCTGATCAAATACAACAATATTCAAAGCCTGATGGATTTTGACGCCGCACCGGTGGGCATACTGCACCGCCTGTGTCAGCGATTCCTCATCAAAGTTCTGGCTGTTTTTACGGGCGCTGAAATTTTTCTGCCCAAGATATACGGCATCCGCACCGCAGCGGACTGCCGCAATGAGCGCATCCATCGAACCGGCAGGCGCTAATATCTCCAGTTTCTGGCTATTATTTCGCTGTTGCATAACCGTTTATCTCCCGTATCCTTTCCATCTCCGCCGGACGGCGGCTTGTTATCAAAAAAACTGCTGCAATGCCACGGCGGCTTGCAGCAGGCTGGCCGTTATTTTGACGCGGTGTGGTTTCCCGGTTCATCCGCAGACGGCGAAGTACCGGATTCATTTATAGAATTCGTCTCGACCTGATTACGCAGCGTCAGCAGTTCCAGGTCGCTTTTGAGCTTGCGGTTTTCCAGCAGCAGCGCTTCAAGTGCCCGGCGCAGTTTATCCGCGTTGACTCTGGCAGCGGCTGCTTCTTCGGCGTAATTTTTCAGCTGAAGCCGGAAGTTATCTGCGTCTCCCTCATTACGGGAAGCATCGTCGCTCAGTTCCAGCGCTGTCATAATGGCAGCGGAAAGGACGGAAGTTCCGGGATTTTCATTCATAAACCGGGTGATTCGTTCATTGAGACCGGCTGCCAGTCCAGTTACATATTCTTCATTCTCTTCGGTGTTGAGGCAGTAGATCCTGCCGCAGATATTGACCTTCACTTTACGCATTGCCTGTCTTCCTCTCATATATCCATCCGGCAAAAACCAGACGTTTTTTCTCTCTGCGGGGCAACCCACAAAGTTTTTTATCTCACATTTTCTGCATCTCGGCGCAGTTATCCGATGATATCATTATACCTTTTTTTCCGCCTTATGAAAAGGGCTTTCCCGCTTTTTTTACATTTCACTCCACATTTTTCCATCTGGATATAAAATCAGGCTGTCGAAAAAGTTCAGGTTATAAGAGGCTTATTCAGAAAATCTTACAGTTTGCAAGTACACTGTAAGTTTTTTAAAGCAGGTCCAGGGGCGCAGCCCCTGGGCGCGCTCCGCGCGCAACCTCACTAAAAAACGTAGCCATTGCCCATGCGAAGCATGGCAATGGCGGATGAAGAATATG